>DASZIR010000113.1:0-49000 GCA_035948995.1 Paraburkholderia sp.
CAGCAGCGCGCTGCGCGTGCGCCACTCGTAGGCCTGACTCGACAGGGGCGCGTTCGCCGACAGCCGGTACCAGTTCACCGCGCCCGGTAGCTGCCTGAGCACCGCCTGATAGGCGATCGTGCCCCAACCGATAGCCCGTTCTGCCAGGGTGAGCGACGGTGCGATTACGGTGAAGGTGGCCTCGGCGGCCTCCGGATCGCCGACCGCCAACTGTGTGATGGCGAGCAGCGCGAGTTGATGGGACGCTGCGTCCAGCTGGATGCCTTTCGCGAGCAACAGGCGTGGCTGGTTCGTCGCCTGCTCGAGGAGCAGCTGATCCGGGCGCGCCGCGCCCAGCGCATCGACCAGTCTGCCGCCCGTCGTCCTCGCGCCCTGTTCATAGGCCTGGCGAATCAGCTGCCACCCATCGTCCGGAGTGAACTGCTGGTTACGGTCGAGCGCGGTGATCAGATCGACGCAGCCGTCACCGTACCAGTTCGGCTCGACGAGCAGCGCCCGCGCCGCGTCGGCCACATTTTCGCCTCGCGTGGCACGGGACTCGAGCGCATAGCACTTCACCTGCGTGTCGTCGTCCAGGACGAACTTTGAATATTGCGAATCGAAATCGTGCCAGTCGTGGCGCGCCCCGAGCACGCGAAGGTAGTCGTTGCGCAGACGGTCGGCAATCGCCTGTCCGTCGTAGCGTTGCAGAAATGACAGCACCGGTGCGTCCGGCGCGTCGAGATTCGCATGCCCCGCGCCGTTGAACAGACGCGGCTTGATCTGGAAATAGCTGAGATAAGCCGGCGCCGGATAATTCGGAATCAAGCTTGCCAGGTGCGCTGCGCGCGCGGGATCGTTGTCGCGTGCAGCGTCATGCAACTTGATGAAAATCTGATCGTCGGCGGATAACGAGGTGAACGGGGTGGGATGTCTGGCTAGCACCGTGCCAGACATGACCAATGTCACGGCGGCAAGGGCAAGGCCGACCGTGCGAGACACCCGGTGAAGTCGTGTGGACATCGCTGTTTTCTCGTTGTTTCAGTGCAGAACATTGAACCAAAGCTTAGGCCGCTACCCGGCGAAGCGAAGCTTCGAAAAACACAGGACTCAACCCGCAATTCAGCTCTTTGCGAGCCGGATGCCTGGGCCACATCGGCACTTGCGTGTCCGCTGTTTCGTAGCGTGGGCCGGGAGCTGGATTCGGCAATGCGATCCAGAAGGTCTTGAACGCGGCGTTGGTCGTTCTGGCCGGGATGCTCGCTTCTGGGTGGTTTTGGAGCGGAGGGTCGTCAAAGAGCAGCGAGGACTAAATGAAACGGGCACCCACCTGGGTGGAGATTCCTCCGCTTATGTCGAGAAAGACTCTTGACTGACCAGCGCGGCTAGAGCTCACGAGTGCTGCGAGTGAGGTGGTTGTTGGACCCAACCACGGTAGCCAGGCAGCGAGCGCGGGGGGCACGGCCGAGACCTTGGCTAGTCGGATGGAAGTCGAGATCGACGAACGTGGCCGAGTTTGTGATCTACATCGTCAAAGGCCGTGACGTTCGAAGCAAATCTTTATACGACCGCTTTGCGCGCTGCGTCAGTATTTAACGGAGCACGGTAGTCTGCGACGATAGACGGCCAATTGCAGCAGTTCGCTCTCGTCGGCGCGTGGTCATTCGACCGGCGATTCAGCTTTGGTAAGAGACATTGAGACGGCCGAGCGTCGAGCGGCAGAGAAGGGTCGACTTCGGACCGTCGCACGCAAAGGGCTTGATGCCGTGATTGATGCGCGCTAGCCTCGTGCCACTTCAATCGAAACGCAAGTAAGTCAATGGCTACGCTGCACCCCTGGAAGCGAAGAGTATTCATCGACACCGAATTCTCCAATCTCGAGGCACCTGTTTTGGTGACCCGTGCACTGAATCGTGCGAAGGTCTTGCACTATCTAGCCTCAGGTATTCGAACTCGGAAGCAGTTGCACTATAAGAACTCCGACGTAGGAGATTGGTGCCGCGAAAATGACGCTGCGTGGTTTGATGAAGTGTTACCGCCAATCCCGCAATCTCAACGGAAAGGGGTTGGCAGGAGGAAAGGTTCGAAAAATAAAAAGAAGGGCGTCTGTGTCATGCCGATACGCCCTTGAGCGATGAAGCGTTAAACATCGGGAATTCTCGCGCTAAACGGTAGTTGCGACGGGCCGGAAAAGCATCCCCTTTCGTTCGACTCAGAGTTATTCTTGGCCGCGGGTCTGCGCGATGAAGTGCCATGCAGCAGCAACGGAAGCTGTGAGCTTTGGGGATGCCATACACCTTTGAAAATGTCCGCGAAGTCTGTGCGACTGCGCAACGTGAGCGGTTCTGGCTTGGTTTAGCCGGGCATAGTGCCGCTATCTCTTTTGAAAGACCCGCGCGAGGGCATTAGCGGCGGACATAGGAGTTCGGTCAAGGTATGACCCGAAAAACTCCGCTGCTAATAACGGCAATTTCGGTCACTCTATGTGTATTGGGCATGTTCCGCGAAAGGACAAAAAAGTCCAGAATTTGAGTTCCAATTTGCTTGCAGCAGGCACGAAGCCGTGGCTTTTTGCCAAAATCCACGCTCAGACGCACGATATTGGTGCAGCCAGTCAATAGGCAATCCACCCAAGTTAAGCGCGTCTGCCGCGCCGAAACTCAACTAGTTAAAAAAAGCACTTGACGTGAAGCCAATTTCGCGGGGCCGCCGCTACTGGCGTCTTTCTAGACGCCAGTAGCGGCGGCCAATGAGGATCTTTTTGATCTTCATTGGCCCGATGTCTCTTTCCACTCTGCTTGCCGATCTCGCCGACCATATACAGACTGACCAGTTTCGTCAGCTTGCTTGCGATCCCGAGCATCCCACGGCGTTCCAGCGTCGTCGCAAATTGCCCTTGCCGGCACTGATCGCATTGATGCTCACCGGCATGCGCAAGAGCGTCCAGACCGAACTGGACGAGTTCTTCACCCATCTGCAGCAACAGGCACAATTACTGCGCAAGGTATCCGGGTAAGCGTTCGCGCAAGCGCGCGCCAAACTCTCCACGACCGCCATTCCGGCGCTCAATGACTGGCTGCTCGAGCAAGCCGGGCGCCATGGTTATGTGCCGCGCTGGAACGGCTTGAGGCTGGTGGCCGCCGATGCCTCCACCGTCCGTTTCGGCCTGCGCGCCAGCCACGTCAAGCGTGCCGCGCTGCCCGACCAGCTTGTGTTCGGACTCTTCCTGCCTGGCGCTGAACTGATGCTGGCCGCCTCCCTGCATGGCGTGCATGAGAACGAGCGTCAAATGCTGTTCGAGCACCTGGATCGTCTCTCCAGCGACGATCTCCTGCTGCTCGATCGGGGCTATCCTTGCCGGTGGCTGCCTGCCGTCCTGAATCAGCGCGGCATCCCTTTTTGCATGCGCGTCGAGCAATCCGGCAATGGCGGCTTTGCCTGCGTACGTCAGTTTCTCCGCTCCGGACTGGACGAGCAAATCGTCACTCTGCGCGCCCCGGATCATCGCGACGCAGTCGATTACGAATGTCCTGCCATGGCGCTAACCGTGCGCCTGGTGCGTCACGTGGCATCCACCGGCAAGGTGCGAGTCCTGATGACCAATTTACTCGACAGCGCGCGCTATCCGGCCAGTCAATTTGGCGATCTCTACCACCAGCGTTGGCGAATAGAAGAGGCGTTCAAGCGCCTCAAGCACAGGTTAAACCTTGAGCATGTTTCGGGACTGTCACAACGGGCTGTGGTACAAGATCTCGCCGCCAGGGTGCCGTGCGACAACCTGCAGGCTTTGACCACCTCGACGGCCCACGCCTGCCATGAATTGCCGCCCGACCGACGCATCAACCGCGCTTACGTGCATTCCGTGCTCAAGCCTCTACTGCCATCCCTGTTGCTCGGCATCGCCGCGGCGACCTCGCTGGCGGACGCCTTGGCCCTTATCGCACGCCATACCTTCCGTCATCGACCAGGAATCTCAAAGCAACGGAAACCCCGCTCGAAACCCCACAAATCCATGACGCAAAAACCTTGCTGAAAGATCTCCATTTCTTAACTTGGGTGGATTGAGTCAATAGGCGGTGCAAAAAAATTCCGGACTTTATTGCGTTTCCAGTTCGGACTTTATTGTCACGAGACAGTTGCGCGCGGCGCACGCATGTTCCGTCACAATAAAGTTTGGAAACGGCAACAAAGTCTGGAAATTCAGCGGAATGTCCTGCAATAAACTTTGGAAGACGTAACCGATCTGAAGGCCCTCTGTCGTGAGGGCCTTTTTTCGCCGCTTACGGGCGGCTACGTCAACGGGCTGTCGCGGTGAAACTGTCCCACTCGCTTTTTCGACAGCATGCATCGCTAGACGACAATCGACCTCGGGAAGAGGTATCCCTGTTGTAATAGAGCGTTTTTGAAACGGATTGTCGCCTTGGCATTATTGACCCCATAGCGATCTTCGAAGCGCAAATGGCAATATCGCGGACATCAGCTGCCGATCGACGTGATGGGACGGTCCGCGCTTGTATCTCTGGAATGGTCGTTGCCAAGGCTTGGGTTGAACGGTAGCGCAATGTCGAGATCAGGCGGAGACGTCCGGCTATGTTCGGCTGCGGATTCAACCGGTCGATTCGGCGCACCGCATCGGGCAGCAGTCGGCCATCATCGCACGTTAGTCGGCGCTGTCGTGCGGACACTCGAACGTCGGGTACTCGGACAGGGGACGCTTAACCGGCCGCTACGATGTCACGTCGTCGGTCGCAGGCGTACATTTGCGCAGCGCGGCAACGGGCACCATGCCGATGTCCGCCTCTGCTGCTCCTCCAGAAATGTCGGCACTTTGCTGTGGCTTTTGTCAATGGCAGGTCACTTGCGGTGACGATATCTGAGACTCACCTCGTCTTCTCGGCGACCTGGTTCGTCGCGTTTTTCTGTTCACTGACTGGCCGCCGAAGGTGCAGGTTCGCTTCCCCTGCGCTGCGCGTCCGGGTTCACAATGTGCCCACCGCGCGATTTCCGATCGTCCGCTGCAGGCTCAGGAGGGAAGCTGTTGAAGCGCGTTCAGGAGTGGCGTTCGCCCCCTCTCGAAAGCCAGCCGGCCTCGATGTCGGAACCGGTTGTAACTCGGCGTTCGGGCCGGATCGTGCTGCGCGCACAACGCCCTTGCTGTCGGCGACCGTTTGGTAGCTTGGCTGCTTGATTCTCTCAGTCATTCTTTTGCCTCGCCGAGTTTCCAGGTTGAAGTAACTGGAGCGCCCGTCGATTTTCGTCGGCGTTGCCCTATGGCCACAAGCATAGATTCCTGGAGGTCAAGGTACCAGCTAGCGTATGCGCAGGCAGTTTGCTGGGCGGCAGGCATTAATCGTTGTCCTCCTCATGCTGACGATGTTTCCAGCCCTTGTGCCAGCCATTGTCGTGCCATTGCCGGTGGTCCCTGTACTCGCCCTCATATTCGTGGCCGTAGGCAACGGGTGCTTGCGCGTACACGACGGGAGGCTCCTGATACACGATTGGGGGTCCCTCGTATACGACGGGAGGCTCCTGATACACCATTGGGGGTCCCTCGTATACGACGGGAGCCGCTTCAAGGACGACGGTTGGCGGCGCTTCATGCACGGGAACGGGTCGCGCCGAACGGAGGCGATCCTGCGTGGCGAAATCGCCCGCACGACCAGGCCGCCCCATAGCAAACTGCGGTGCAGCGAAATCCCGGGAAGGCGCAGCGCCGTGATCGAACGGAGCGGAAGGTGCGTGCCGGGCGATCTCAGCACGGGAAACCGCAGTTCCGCGAGAAGAAGCCGACGATGATGGCGCGCCACGACCGGGCCAAGACGTCTGTCGCTTTGGCGGTGTCGATCGGGTGATGCCGAGCGCCTGCCGCATGCTCGCCATAAAGTGCGACGCCCAATTCCCGCGATTCTGGGGCGCGCCGTTGCCCGCTTTGCCAGGCCGCGCTGTAGCTGGCCGCGGTGCAGCGAAACCCCGGGAAGGTGCCGCGCGGCGTTCGAACGAAGTGGAAGGCGTAGGCGGGGCGAGTTCGGTACGGGCGATTGCGGATGAGCGAGCAGGAGGTGCGGTTGACGGCGTGACCGGACCGGACGAAGACACTTGTTGCGTCGGCGATGCCGGTCCGGTTATCCCGAGCACCTGCTGTGTGCTCGCCTTCGATTCGACGTAGGCGCTCTGATCATGGTTGGCCCAGACATCATACGTGACGGCACCCACGACCCCGAAGGCCAATGCGCTTGCCGACGCAACCCAAAGCTCGGGGCGTCCGAACCGCATAGGCGGTGCGGCCGGTACTGGATCAACCGCAAGATTGGCGCCCACAGCCAGGCTACCTGCACCCAGATGCAGCAACCCGGGCTGTCCGGACACGGCGCCAGCCCTCGACTCATTTCGTCTGATCTTTCGATAGACTTTGCTCACACTTGTGTGCAGCCGAGGGAACCTCCTGAAGAGAATGATGAGCGAAACGACCGCGCACATCAGCGTGTTGGCCAGATTCATCCAGAACATCCCATTCGGAATTCCCCGGCTCATTTCGAGGAGCATGAGTGCGAACGTGCCATTGCTGAGAGCCCAGCTTCCCCAACTGAGCAGACTATGGCTGCGCACGTCTGCTTCCCTCGCGAGGAGTTTGCCGATGGTTGGAAGGTACGTCAGGATGCGCGCCCCATTCCAGAACAGGAACATCGCGCTAAGTACCTGGATGTAGAGTTCGTGAGACATCTCGCCTCCCTTGCCATGCATGGCGGGCGGGCCACGTGCTCCGTCGCAGGCACCTGGGGTATTTCATGCGAAGCTCCTGTTCAATGAGGAGCGGCACTCGCCGGGATCGCCGGTTGGGGCGGCAGCTCTTGCGTACGCTTGTCAGGCGAACCCCGACCGGCGACGCTGCTGCGAAAGCAGCATGCGCCTGGACACGCCGATTTCAACAGCCCTTTTGCCAGACCTTTGCAAACGGGTGGCACCTGACCGGGTTGCTTGAGCCTGGCGAACCATGCAGCGCGGGACGTGTCTCTGCACCGCGTTGTGGCGAACCTGTCACGAACCACGTGGCGCCGGCGCAGGAGATCGATGCGCCGGCTAGACACTTGGGGGCAATGCCCCGTTGCGAAACGCAAAGGCCGGCATGCGGTTTCGTTTGACCGTTGCGCATATTCAACCCCTCACTTCGCCACGGCAAGGGAGCGCCGTGCAATCCGGAAAGCGTGACGGCAAGCAGTCTCGCGCCGGCCACTGCGATCATCCGCATCGTCTCGTCGCCAACATTGAGCTAGGCATGAAAAGCATGCCGACACCGCGTCCGGCCGCCCGTCCGGTGGTCCGATTTGTCGGCCGCGTGGGTAGCAACATTTTCATAGCTCACTGGCTAATGATAGAAAACTTATCGCAACATCGCTGCTCTCCGTCTTCTATCGCCTATGGATGTGCTGAACAAGCCGGTGAATCCGGGACGTCCCGGCGACTTGAAGGTGGCCAAGTCGTAAGACCGAGGGTGCGCCTTCTCGTTCGGGTCAGTGGAGCTAGACGTTTGTCAGCTTCTGTCGAACGGCAGCAGCAGACTCAAGTCGGCTATCCGCAAACCTTTCGCTTGTCCGACACGTGACCTCGTGGGTCTTCCCGCGAATGAGGAGGACTCGCGGGCTCGGTGTTTACCCGTTACTCATGAAAATGCGGATCGACGCCGAGAGGACAGTAGCGATTAGCAATACCACGGCCATGCCAATCATGCCCGGCTCGAACGAGCCCGTCTTGTCCCGGGGAAAGCCCACCAGATAGGGACCGACAAAGCCACCGAACGCGCCGATCGAGTTGATCAAGGCCAGACCGCCAGCCGCTTGCTGACCGGACAGGATGCGCCTCGGAATCATAGAGAAAATCGTGCGGACCGAGATCGTGCGGACGAGGGCTGTGGTAATGCCAGTAATGCCGATCAATGCTGGAAGCAATGCGTCGAACAAGGTCGAAACCACCAGCGATACTACGGGCGAGCGTCAGGTTCAGGATGCGCCGGCCTGAGCGGTCGACGCGGTTGGACCACATCAGCAAGCCGATGGTCGCGAAAAAGCAGGGAATCGAGGACAGCCAGTGGGTCTGCGTCACCTTCAAGCCATGACCTTTCAGGATCTGCTGCGACCAGATGCCGATCCCCTATGAGCCCAGCGTGAAACTGAACGCGATCAGGCTCGGCAGATAGACGCGCGGATCACTCAAGGCTGGCAGGAATGCGTGAGTGGGCTTCTTGCCGGCGCCCTCGCGAGCGAGCATGCCATCGAGTGCGTCGCGTTCGTCGGCGCTCAACCATCCCGTTTCCTTGGGGGTATCAGCGAGCATCCTGAGGACGACGATACCGAGCAGACACGCCAGCAGCCCCCGGTTGATGAACTTCCACTGCCAGCCGGCCAGGCCGTGTACGCCAGTTCAACTGGAGCAACCACACCGAGACCCGGACGCCGATGAGCGAAGAAATCGGCGTCAACACCGTGAACCAGGCAAGCACCGGGTTCGGTACTGCGCGCGAACAGGCATTTCATATGCGTGCGCCTTTGATAGGACATTCGGATAGCTGCTCTGCTCTGGAAAGGTGCCGTTGAGGTTCGCCGACTCCAACGGCGCTTAAGGGTCGAAAAGGGAAGTTCGTAGCGCAATGCTTCAGACATGCGCCGCCGGCCTTACCTCGTGTCATTGACGACCGGCGCGCGCGGCAGGATACGGTTAGGCCGCTTCGTTTCAAGAGGTCGAACCCGGCTGAGGCCAGGGCCAGCCCCGCCTTTCGTCCGATGCGCCCCATTCCGTAGTCGTCCCCGCCTCAGTCGATTTCTCGACAGGACCGGCTTTCTCGGGTGTGTGTTGGAGGGTTTCCAGCGTGACGTCGGACTTCAAATCGGAAAGTCCGGTTCCGAACCACTTCACCTTTTTCTGGATGTGCGTCGCAAAAGCTTTCCAGCCGCCCGGATTTCCTTGGAACAAGTCGTGCTTCACGGACGCTGCCAACGCGTCGTGATTCAGCTCTTGCTCGAGCAGTTCCTTTGGCCAAGGGGAGTACGCGCTCGCTGCTCGGCTACCAAACTCGGCCGCACTCATCGTGGGCGCGAGTCCACGGAGAAAAGCGAATTTCTGCAAAGACTCTTCATCTTTGGCCAGTTGCGCTACGGATGCTTCGGGGCGACCAGTGTTCGCCACGCAACTCATGGCTTCCAACACGTCCCCGAGATGCATCAGCAGCTCGCGTCTGTCAAAACGGTCGTCCACGGCTTACCTCCGAGTTACGGTCCACCTTTATTCTAGCGCCCGTTGGCTCCGATTTGACGAAGACGCGCGGCGTGGTCAGGTGTGCGAACGCCGCGGAAGCAGTCGACGTTACGGCACTCTTCGATAAATCGAGCGCTAGGCGTGCCCTGGCTCAGCGGACATAAAGCCTTACGACTGTCGTCCACTTCTGCCCGACCGATGGAGCTTTCGTTGTTGGGGACCGGTGTCAAGGGGCTTACAATTCCGCTGTTCAGTAACGGCTGCAGGCCTTACGGTGTCCTGGAGAACGTCGTGACCCATAGCGCTCATCGCGGGAATGGCTACGGCAAAGTGGTGCTTTGGGAGGCTTTGGCATCTAGCGGGTCGGCTGGCTGCTATAAGGTCATGTTGCTTACGGGAAGAAACGATAAAGCAATCGTGCATTTTTATGAGTCAACGGGATTTGACGCGCATCAACGGTCTGTCCGTGGCAACCGTGATGACGATCCTCACCGAGATCGGCCCGGACCTTAGCCGCTTTGCCAGCGTCAAGCACTTCTGTTCGTGGCTACGCCCGTGTCCCGCCATCAAAATCAGTGGCGGCAAGACCCTGTCTTCCGGCACCCGACCCTCCGCCAACCGCGCCCGGCAGGCACTGAAGCTGGCCGCCATGAGCCTGTCGCGCAGCGACTCGGCGCTCGGCGCCTTCTACCGCCGGCTGTGCGCCCGCATGGACAAGCCGCGCGCCAACACGGCGGTGGCCCACAAGCTCGCCCGCATGGTCTACTTCATGCTCACGCGTGGCGAAGCGTTCGTCGACCAGGGGCAGCAGCGTTATGAGGAACAGCAGCGTCAGCGCAGCATCGCAGCCCTCAGACGACGTGCTTCCGCCCCCGGATTCCAGCTCCAGCCAAACGCGCCCGCTTCCTGAAAACAGATCTTTTCTGCCGGGTTTCTTGAGGATCTATACGGGCTACGGCCTGTATGCGGGTCTCGCCTATGTCAATCAGCATCCGGGGCAGATGACCGTCGCCGGCCTGCCCGGTGCGCTGAGCCTGCTTGACACCGAGCACTTCATCGGCGCTCTCGCGTACCGGCTGGGGATCGTGAACTTCCAGTTCAACTATTCGTATCAGCGCACGCAAGACCCGTCTGCGAAGTCGCTGGCCGCAGTGCCCGGGACGGGGCACTCGCTCAGTATCGCCGGGCTGGGCGCGACGATTCAGGCAACAGCAGTGCAGACGATCCAGATCGCTGGTGTGCAACGTAATGTGCGAGGCGCGCACGATAACGCGCCTGGCATCGAGATCGGCGCCGATCACTCGCTGTCCAAGCGCACGAGTCTCTATATGCGCGCGGGCTACATCAAAAACAACGGCAGCTCGACCGTGAGCTGGCCGGGTGTCACGGTGAGCGCGCCCGGAACGAAGCAGGTTTTGGCGACGGTGGGCATGCCCCATCGTTTCTGAGCGGCGCTGTAACGAACGGCAGGTCCCGCGACCCGGGACCTGCCGCGTGCTGCTGACCGCGGGATTCCTGCCCGACGGTTTCCATCCCGGCTCGCACGGCTGAGCGCTGAAGCTTCGCGACGGCGTCGTGCGGCAACGCGCTTCGCCGTCATCCACCTACTTCAGCAAGCTACTGCGCCGTGCAATTGCGTCCGCAATCGGTTGCCGTGCACCGGGAAACCCCGGCGGGTAATCGACCACTCGCGCGGCGCCTGCCAACGGCTGCACAACCAAGCCATAGCGAACGCCGGTCCGCGCCCCGCCGATGATGGCGGCCATGGCCTGCCTGTCGAGTTCGACGCTGTCGGGTAGATCCTTGATTGCGATGGTTGCCATGGCTTCTCCAGAAGATCGAAAGTCGGCCGTGGGTTCGCGCGAACGCCCGGCCGAATGCCGCTCCTTTGACGAGCGGCTCGCACAGTCCAGTATAGGCAACGCGTTCGACGCACGCTGTGGTCTGCCGCACGGACGATGCGTAGTGGAGGTCCCCGGGCCTCCTTCAACGTACAGACTTACACCACGGCGGTGGCATTCGCCCATTGACTCGGACTGACGTTGAGGCGAGGCGCGACGAAGCCCGCACCGATCACGCCGACGTTGTTGAGCGCAGCGACGTTGACGTACTGCAACTGGTTGATGTTCTGGTTCACGTCGACATTGACGTTGGCGACGGGGCCCAGGCCCTGCAGCCACGAGTTGCCGCCGGTGCCACCGCGCACGGCCGACATGGCGTGGCGCTCGAGTTGCCGGGTCTGGGGCAGGTCGCGAATCATGATGGATGACATGGTATTTCTCCAAAGGCGTGAAAGGGTAGGTCGGCCTGGCAAGGCCCGCCGAAGCGGGCCCGCTGGCCCCGTCGCGTTCCGCGTGATCAGACGTTGATGTTGTTGTTCGCGCTTTGGTGCGGTTCAATCTTCGTGTTGATGCCGCTCGCGAATGCCACGTTGTTGCCGTTGGCACTGTCGATGCTCATGCCCTGGCTGATCAGTTGCGTCGCGTTGACGGTCTTGCTGGCGTCGAGCACGAAGGTGTTCGAGACTGGGAAGTACGGCAGCAGGCCGCCGCGCACGGCGCTCATGGCGCGGCTGTCGAGTTCTTCGGTGACGGCGAGGTCTTTGATGGTCAGGGTGTTCATGGCAGTTCTCCTAAAGGGTTCGGAATGGCTTTGCATCTGGGTTCGAGCATCTTGTCTGCTCGAGCCTCACTAACGCATAGGCTGTGCCAGTTGTGGGCGACAGGCGCTGGAAATTCCCGAGGCCCTTAAGCAGCAAGGGGTCTGGATAACGGTGCAGCGTTTTTGCCGCACACGTCTCGAATCACGCGATCCGTGGTTGGTGGGCCGCAGCCAACTATTTGCGCGGTGCTGTTGGAGGTTTCGCAACACCCCTCCTGCACACGGGTCCGCGGGGCAATCCTGAATTGCGCAACACACAGGCGCGGACTAGTATCGAACGTGGGCATGTAACTTGTTACGACAGGTTTTCTCTTAGTCCATCGGGAGCTGCGTCGCTTTGCACACATGGCTAGCCTTGCGCACGTAATTCGCGACTTCCAGAACGGCGCGCTGTCGCACGACGAATTTTTCGCGCTGCTCGATACCACGTTGACCACGGACAGCGTCAGCTCTGCGCAATTGCTCGAGATTCTGGGCGCGGAACATGCCAGGACGCCGCTGCCTGCCGACCTGTATGCGGAAGCGCGTCGCAGGATAGAGCGGCTTGCTGCGTCAAACCTCTCGGTCGGCGCCGACGATACGCGTGTTCAGACCATCCCTGAGCATCGCGCCGCGCCGCCGGCGGCACCTGTCGGCGCGGGACCGGCAGGCGCGGCAGGCGGACCGCCGTTACCCGGGGCCGACCAGATCAAGGGCACGGGCGACACGTTGAACAACCGCTTTGTGCTCGAGGAATGTCTGGGCGTCGGCGGGATGGGTACGGTGTACAAGGCGTTGGACATGCGCAAGCTGGAGGCGTCCGATCGCAAGCCGTATCTTGCGATCAAGGTTCTCAACGTCCAGTTCCGCGGCAATCCGCAATCGCTGATCGCGCTGCAACGCGAAGCCAAGAAAGCTCAGGTCCTTGCGCACCGGAACATCGTTACGGTGTACGACTTCGATCGGGACGGAGCCGTCGTCTACCTGACCATGGAGTATCTGTCCGGCAAGCCGCTCAGTCAGTTCCTGAAGACTCCGGATTTCAAGGGCATGCCGTATCGCGCGGCGCTGCCGATTGTCAAAGGTATGGCCAACGCGCTCGCCTACGCGCACGAACACGGTTTCGTTCATTGCGACTTCAAGCCGGGCAATGTGTTCCTGACCGACAAGGGTGAAGTCAAAGTCATCGACTTCGGCATTGCCCGTGTGTTCCAGCGCCCCGAAGAGGAGAGCGACGCGACCGTGTTCGATCCGGGCAGCCTCGGCGCGTTGACACCCGCATACGCGAGCCCGGAGATGCTCGAGCATCGCGAGCCGGATCCGCGCGACGATATTTACGCACTCGGTTGCATTACCTATGAGTTGCTGACCGGGCATCACCCGTTCAACCGGCTCTCGGCAACGCAGGCGCGCAGCGCCGATTTCAAGCCGCAGCGGCCGGCCGATCTCAACGCGCGGCAGTGGCGCGCGCTACGTGCCGCGCTCTCGTTCGACCGCCATCGCCGAACGCCGACCGTGAGCCGCTTCGTCAATGAGTTCGGTGCGCCGGCGCGCAAGGTGAACTCCGCGATGCTCGTCAAGGGGGGCGTGGCGTTTGCTGCCGTGTGCGTGGCGGGCTTCGGCGTGTATCGCTACCGGGCGTCATCGGGCACTCACGAGGAGGCCTCGCAGATGGCGGCCGCCCCTGTCGTTGCAGCGGCACCGTCAGCGGCCTCGCTCGCCTCTGCATCCGCTGCACCGCTTGCCTCCGCACCGGGGGCCGCCGCGGTGCAAGCCCCGGCAACGTCCGCACCCGCCGTGCCTGCTGTGTCCTCAGCGCCGGCAGTGCCGCCACCGCTCACGCTGGCAGCGGTCACACCGCTGCTTGCGCAGGTGCCCTGTTCAGCGCTGGCGGCGTCGGTGCAGGAGCATCTTCTGCAGGTGCACGGTTATGTCTCGCAGCGCTTCGGTGCCGCGCGCCTGAAGGACAGCTTGAGCGCCTTGCCCGGTGTGAACGCAATGAACCTCGATGTCGCGCAGGTTGCCGACGACAAGTGCGACGTCATCACAACGCTCGCACCCTATTGGACCAGCAACTGGCAGACGGGTCACGCGGCCGCGTTGCATCTCAAGGGAGGCAATGGACCGCTCACCGAAGGTGATCCACTGGTGGTGGACGTGACGACGCCGGGCTACGACTCCTACGTCAACATCGACTACTACGTGCTGGACGGCAGCGTCGTGCACATGGTGCCCAGCCCGCATGCAAAGGATAATCAGGCGCCGCCGCGCTACACGGCGACGGTCGGCAGCGGCGGCGACTGGGTGATTTCCAGACCGTTCGGCACCGAGCTCGTGGTGTTGCTGATCACACCGGCGCCGGTGTTCGACGCGTTACGTCCGGAGAGCGAGCCGCGAGCCGGCTATCTGCACGCACTCGACGCGCGTCTCGCGCAGATGGCCGGAAAATATGGCCGGGACCGCATCGCAGCCGACTTCGTGCAGATCACCACGAAAGCCCGCAAGCACTGATCGCCGCGCCAGAGTGGAGTCTCGAGCGGAATCACTTGAGGTCTTTGGCGACACGCACACCGTCCTGAGACTGACGTACGCTGCCGCTGTACTTGAAGCGCGTCGAGGTGAGCATGTAGTCCGCACCCTCGCGCCACGAGCCGCCGCGTATCACACGCATGTCGCAATTCGGTTCGTCCCACGCGCGGCCGTCGGCGGGGGCGCCCTTGTACGAGTTATGCCAGCAATCGCTGACCCATTCCCAGACACCGCCGTTCATGTCGTAGAGCCCATAGGGATTCGGTGCGAACGCGCCGACATTCTCAGGCCCCTCCTGGTGCCAGGGATCGCCGCAGCCTTTGCAGTTCGCGTTGCCTTTGCGCATCTGGTCGCCCCACCAGTATTGCGTGGTGGTGCCGGCGCGGTCCGCGTACTCCCATTCGGCCTCGGTGGGGAGGCGGTAGGGTTTGCCCGTTACTTTGGTGAGCCACTTCACGTAGAGCTGGGCGTCGTCCCAACTGATGTCGCGTGCCGGCGCGTTTTTGACCGAATTGTTCTCGCTCGACAGGCGGGGGCACGCGTTGGCGGCCACACAGGCGTTCCATTGCTCGACGGTGACGTCGTACTTGCCGATCGCGAACGGCGCGCCGATCGACACGTGATGCGGCGGCTTCTCAGAGGGATCATCGGTACTGCTTCCCATCGTGAACGAGCCGGCCCGCAGGGCGATCATCACGGGACAGGACGGACAGTCCTTGCTCTCGTTAGCTGCGGCGGAGTGAGCTACCGGTTTTTCCGGCGCGGGCGCGGCAGCGGTTGCAGGCGCTGGAGCCGGCTGCGGCGTAGCGGACGCCGCAGCCGCAGGCGGACGTTGCGGTGGTGGGGCACTGGCGGGCGCGGGATGGATGGGCGCCGGACTCGCCTGGGCTTTCGGCGCCGCGGCCTGCAAGCGCTCGATGCGGGCACGCGCAAGCGCTGCGAAGCGGCCGTTCGGATACGCCTTCAGGTACGCCTCATAGTCGCCCGGATAGGTGCTGTCCTTGATCGAATCCCAGAACGTCAACTCATACTGCTCATTGCTGTCCTTCGGCAGGATGCCGCGGCTGTGCAGCAACACGACGTCGTTGCCATCCGCGCTTGCCGCGCCTGTTGGTGCGAGGCGCGCAACCTCGGTTGGCGAAAGCGCAGCGAAGCGGAACGTACCTGCGACTGACGACGCCACCCACGGTCTCTGTCCACCGCGCGTATCGGCACGTACCGTGCTCGCGACGCGGCGGAAGATGCCGGCGACGTCGCGCTCCGGCGCGCTCGCGAACGCATCCAGTAGCGCTCGTGTGAAGATCCCATGGCCGATGCCATCCGCCGCGAACCCACCTGGTGTGGTTGCGTACGCAATGAAGGTCTGGCTGGGTAGGGCGAACCTGGCGGGACGGTTCACCCGGAACGGATTGTTCAGGCAGGTGTCGAGTATCACAAGATTGAGCTTGTGCGGACGCGGCGCGGACATCGCGGCCAGCACGCCGGCCAGATCGATTCCGTCGAGGAGGCGTGGCGCGGGAGCGTGCATGCCGATCGCGGCTGGAAGCAGGATGGTCCGGCCGTCGGCACGAAAGCCGTGCCCGGCGAAATAGAAGAGGCCAACGCCGCCGGCACGCAGGCGCGCGCCAAACCCGGCGATGGCTTGCCGCATTTGCACAGGTGTCGCGTTGGTCCGCACGATGACATCGAAGCCCATCGATGCCAAAGCGGCGCCCATGCTTTGCGCGTCGTTGACCGGATTGCTCGAGGCGTCCCGCTCGCCGTCGCTGTTGCCGATCACAAGTGCGACTGGCCGCTCGTGCGCGTCGGCGTCAATCGGTGGCGTCACCTGGAAGTTGGCGAGGCGGTCGTGTTGCACTGCCGCGCTGGCGTCGATCCACAGCGCGAGGGTGGCCCCGGCGATGCACATGAGCAGGAATTTTCGCCACATATTCAAATCCTGTTTGTTCCGGATCGAAGGCTGTTCCGCCGGCCGGTGTCCCGGCATGGGGATAGCGACGCGCTGCACGGCGAGTCCTCGTGCAAGCCGCGCCCACAGCATCGGGGCCGTTGCTGTAAACAACGATAGCACGCTGCGCATGCGTCACAACGTTAACGAGCGCGGCGTATCTTTTTGTCAAGTTACGTTCTAAGCTAAAGGACGAAGTACGGGTCGAGGCTTTTTACCGATCGTTCCAGTTCGCAAGCGAATGCTGCCAGCAGATGCGCGCTCTACTGTATGTGCAGCAGCGGTGACGCGGACAATTGTTCCGGAGGGTTCGGAAATGCTAAGAGCGATAGCGCTGGGCGCTGTGACCGCGATGTTCCTCGCAGCCGTACCGTCATTCGCAGGACAGACGCCGTCTCCGCCCAACGCTGAGGAGTACATCATCTGGCCGCCCGACGGTGCTGTGATCCATGGCGGCAGGCTATGGGTGCGCATGGGACTGCGCAACATGGGGGTGTGTCCGAAGGGCTTCAACATTCCGAATACCGGACATCATCATCTGCTGATCGATACCGATCTTCCACCGCTGGACCAGGAAATTCCCTCAGACCGCAATCATCTGCATTTCGGCGCAGGGGAGACGGATGCGCGCATCGAGCTTCCTCCAGGCAAGCACACGTTGCAGCTTCTGCTGGGGGACTATAACCACGTGCCGCACGTTCCTCCGGTCTATTCGAAGAAGATCACCATTTACGTGAAATGAGACTGCTTCGCCGGTTCGAGCCGCTTCGGTCTGTTTCGGGCTGAGCCGCTCTTGATTCCGCCGGCATGGAGAGCACCATCCATGAACAAGATCATTGCAGGCATGGCGCTTGCCGCCCTCGCTCTTGCGGGTTCCGCCCTTGCCCAGGGTACGCCGTCGCCACCTCATGCGCTGGCGTATATCGGCTATCCGAACGACGGCCAGGTTGTGCCGGCAGGCAAGCCGTTCCGCGTTTGGTTCGGACTTCGCAACATGGGCGTGGCGCCCAAAGGCGTCAAGTTCCCGAATACGGGCCACCATCACCTGCTGATCGATACGGACCTGCCGCCGATGGATCAGGAAATCCCCAATGACCGCAACCATCTGCATTTCGGCGCAGGCGAAACCGAGACGACGCTTGAGTTGCCGCCCGGAAAACATACCTTGCAGTTGCTGATGGGCGACGATATGCACATGCCGCACCATCCGCCGGTTTACTCGAAGAAGATCACGGTCATTGCGAAGTGAGCGAAGTGACGCGAGATAGCTTTCGCGGCAACTTCCGGTCGGCGCGGTGTTACGCGCAATGTTCTGTCTGTGCTGACCCAACACCTTCCGCACGGGTTGTTGGCAGTGAACCACCACCGGGCGTTTTCAATTTCCCCTGTCACCCATCATGCTGTCGCCTTGATGCCAGAGATATCGTCAATTTTTCAAAGGGTTATGCGCTGAATTCGACATGGTCGCCGGACATGGCACAGCCTATGCGTTAGTGAGGCTCGAGCAGACAAGATGCTCGAACCCAGACGCAAAGCCATTCCGAACCCTTTAGGAGAACTGCCATGAAAACCCTGTCCATCAAGGACCTCGCCGTCACCGAAGAACTCGACAGCCGCGCCATGAGCGCCATGCGCGGCGGCCTGCTGCCGTACTTCCCTGTCTCGAACACCTTCGTGCTCGACGCCAGCAAGAATGTCAACGCAACGCAACTGATCAGCCAGGGCATGAGCATCACCAGCGCCAACGGCAACAACGTGGCGTTCGCGACCGACCTCCACACCAAGATCGAGCCGCACCAGAGCGCGAACAACAACATCAACGTGCTCTAAACGATCCGGACGGCCCGCGCAGGCATCACCTGCCTGCGCGGACCACAGGCCCGGACCCGTAGTCCGGGCCAACGGCCCGAACGCGACATCACGTGTTCGGGCCGCAGTCAAAAAGAACCTGCAGCCAATCGTTCTGTCCACACAGCCCACCGCGTCATTACCCAGACTCCGCGCCGCACGACTGCCGCCAAACCTCGATGGAGGTGCTGCGCAGGACGTGCTTTACTTGAATGGCGCCTTCTCCATTCGCGGTGCTGCCTGTATTCATCGGAGAAAATCGTGTCGGCCTTGTTGAGTCTGTCCCGTCATCACGATGCGCGTGCCGCAACCGCGCAGCGGTGCATGGCGGATGCACGCGCGCGCGCCGGCTGTCACGGTGTGGCGACGCGGGCGCTCGGCGCGATGACGCTGTGCGCGTTGCTCCTGTGCGGCTGCGTCGACGTCAGCATGCCCGGTTACAAGCGTCCGGACACGCCGGACAAAACCGCATGGTCACGCCAGGGCCCGGCCGTGTCGGCGGAGCAGACCATCGAGCCCGACTGGTGGAAAGGTTTCCAGGACCCGTATCTGGACACACTGATTGCCAAGGCAATTGCGGGCAACTTCGATATCAAGGTGCTGGCGGCACGCATCCAGGTCGCCGGCACACAGATCGACGAAGCGAAGGCGGGCGCATTGCCGACCGCGGACCTCGGCGCCGGCGCCAATTTCCAGAAGAGCACCGGCGTCGCCTTCTTGCAGCAATACAACGTGGGTACCCAGGTCAACTGGGACATCGACATCTGGGGCAAGGTCGAAAAGGGCGTACAGGCGCAAAAGGCCGAGTTTCACGCCACGGAGGCAGACTGGCGTGCCGGTTACCTGGAACTGGTGTCCAACGTCTCGAGCACCTACTTCCAGATCCTGCAATTCGACGATCAAATTGAACAGCAGGAAAAGACGCTCGGCACCAACAGGCAGATCCTCGCCATTTACGAGGGCCAAAGCCGCAACGGCCTGATACCGAAGACCCAGGTGTTGCGCCAGCAAGCCGAAATCAATCGCCTGACGAACGAGCTGCTCGAATTGCACCGGGCGCGCGACCTGGCCAACAACGCGCTGTCGACGCTGATCGGCGTGCCGGCGGGCGAGTTCCAGTTGCCCTCGGGCCACCTGCAGCAACGCGTGCAACTGCCGCCGGTGCCGGCCGGCCTGCCGTCGCAACTGCTGGCACGGCGCCCGGACATCGTGGCTGCGGAGTTCAGGGTGCTTGAGGCGTACGATCTCGTAGGCGAAGCGAAGCTCGCGCAGCTGCCGACCGTCAGTCTCACTGGCCACGGCGGTACGGCCAGCCTGGCGCTGAACACGCTGCTGAAATCGTTCACGTTCGGCCTGATGCCCAGCATCGACTTTCCGCTGCTCGATCCCGGTGTCCGCGCGCACGTGAAGACGACCCAGGCACAAAGCACGGTGGCCGAGCAGGAATACAGGCGCACCGTAATGGGCGCGTTCGAGGAGGTGGAAAACGCGCTCGTCAACCTCAACTCGCACCGACAGCAACACGTGGAGCTGCAACAGGAAGTTGCGCGCCTGCGCGTGGTGGCCGACCAGATCGAGGCGCAGTTGAAGGAAGGCGTGGTGTCGCAGCTCGAGGTGTTCGAGACCGAACGGACCTTGCTCGAGGCACAGCTCGCGTTGCTGGCCAATCATCAGCAGATTCTGTCCGACACGGTACTGCTTTATAAGGCACTCGGCGGCGGCTGGACGGCCGTCGACGTGCAAACCGAAGTAACGGAGCACTGAGATTAAAGCGCAGGCAGGCAAGCTTGCCGTGGCTTGCCTCAAGAAAAGGCCGGGCGCGAAGCGACAGGTATGGCGACAATCACAACGGAGCGAGCAATTGACTACCGTAATGCGTGACTTACAATTTCGGTGTCACCGCCATGCAGGCGGGTCGCCGTACCAAAGTTTATCCGCCTCGCTGGTCCACGGTATTCGTCTGACGCTTGCGCGGCAGCGGATAAACATTTCGTGATGCAGACAAATGACTCCCGGTGAAGCTCCGATTGCAGAGAGGCGAGCAACCCAGGAGGGGGAGTTCGACGTCGTGCTCTCGCCGATCTCGCATCCTGTCTTGGGTGTGATCCGGATCAGCGATAGCCTCTTTGCGATCGGGCGCAGCGAAGCCCCGTTCGCGAGCTATCCGGGCGAGTGGCTAACGCGCTTATCGCGCCGCCACGCGAGAATATTCATCGAGCACGGCGCTGCCTACGTCGCCGACCTCGATAGCAAGAACGGTACGGCGTTGAACGGCGTGAGTGTGCGTCAGACGCCCAGCCGTATGCGGCCCGGCGACGAGTTGTGCTTTGGCGGCGAGCTCTCGTATCGGGTCGGCGTCGAACCGCGCCCGCGCTCCGCACTGGCCGCCCACGCTGGGCAAACTCCCGGCCTGACCTTGCTGCCCGAACGCGGTGACCTCGGGCTTCAGCCGATCGAGGTGAGCAGCTTTCCCTTTCTCGTCAGCAAAGCCGATGAACTGTTTGCGCGCTACAAGGAGCGCTACCCGCATCAGGTCAACTACATCTCGCGGCGCCACGCGCACATTTTCCTGAAGGGCAGCGAGCCGTGGGTCGAGGATCTGGGCAGTACGAACGGCACCTTCGTGAGCGGCGGGCGGCTTGCGGAATCGGCGGTCGCGCTGCACGACGGCGATGTGCTTGCATTCGGTGGCGATCATTTCGTCTACAAGGTGCAACTGCGAAAAGCACCCGAGATCGAGCCCACCGTGACGCAGTCCTATTCCGCCAATACCAGTCATGAGCTGGCCGATACCGACAAGACCACCTTTGTCGGCGCCGCGCATTCGTTCCTCGACATCTTCTGTGTCGACCAGGCGCTCAGGCGCGAGGATGAAGTCAATGAAGCCGTGCCCTCCACGGCGCCGGAGACAAAGCGTGAGTCGCGGGGTCATGGCCGGCAACATCGGTGGCGGGTGTTCGCGTCCGAACTCGTGCGCGTATTTGCGGGCGCCGATCGCTCGGCCATGTGGCGCAATGTCCGCTGGGGACTGGCGGTGCTGGCCGTTCTGCTCATGGCCGGCTCGGCGCTCTATCTGCGCGGGGCATCCCAGCGCGAGTTGAGAGCGCTGCTCGCCGGGGGCGAATATGAGCAAGCAATTGGCGTGGCGAACCAGTACCTCGAGCGTCATCCTGCAGACACCGAAATCGAGGCCCTCGCGAGCGAGGTGCTGTTGAAGGCCAGGGTGCCTGGATGGTTGCGTGCGTTGCGGCAGCACGACTTCGAGCGTGCGGGCGGACTCATCGCGCAGATGGAGCGCCTGAGCAAGTCCAACGCGGACGCTGCTGCACTGGTTAGCGAGCTGGCCTGGGTGGGCGAGCTCGAACGGTTCGTGGTCGGCAGGGGCGGCCCGGATGCGCCGATTCGTCTCTACACCGACGAAGACAGGATGAATGCACTGCTCAAGCACTGGAACGACGACCCACAGAGCCATCAACGCGTGCTGGACCGGATTGCGTCCTACGTGCCGGAATTTGCAGAACCGTATGCGCGCGCCATGAGCGATTTGCGCACCTTGCAGAGCGACGTGTCGGTGTACCTGCCGGCCATCGAGCGCCTGAATGCGACGATCGTTACGCAGTTGAGCCGGGATAACCCCGATACCTTGCAGGCCGTGTTCAACGACTATGCTGAGAAGTATCCCCGGCTGGCTGGCCTTGACCGGCTTCGCGACGACTTGCGGCAGTACATGGCCGTGTTGGACGAATTGCGCACGAGACGACTCGGTCCACTGCTCGAGTCGATGAAGGGCGTGCGGCTTGCGACGCCGCCGTTCCAGGCACAGTACCGTCAACTGGCGGCGAGCCGCTTGCCCGCCGCGGAGGTCGTCAGGCAGCACGATGCAGTCGCGGCGGCATGGCAGCGCGGTGACGGGCAGCAGGCGCTCTCAGGCCTGCAGTCGATGCCCGCGACGCCGTGGTCCGACGCGCTGGCGGCGGAACAGGCGCACAAGAAGACCGTCTTCGAACAATTTGGTGCGCTGCAGAAGGTGCGCGGCAGCAGGGACTACGACGAGCAACTGCTGAGCTTCTATGGCGGCCTCGATCCCGTCGAGGACGCCTGGTTCGTGCATGCGGTAGAGGCCGACGTGGCGGCGATGCGCGACAAGGCGCTGGCGCGCGCACAGGACTGGCTGACGCACGCCCAGGCGCTATGGCGTGAATACCGTAACAACGGCGCGATTGGCGGCAGCCAGCGGCTCGAATCAGGCATCTCGGAGCTGTTCCGCAGCCAGGCGCGCCGCTTGTCCGAAGCGCAGTCGGTAGCGCAGCAGGGCATGCGGATCTATGCCCAGTTGAAGGCGGACCACCCGGCAGACTGGGATCGCCTGCGCGACGACATCAATGCGGAAGTCGAGTTGCAGCGGCGTTCGTTGCAGGAGTTGCGCATGGTGCTGGAGCCAGGCTTGTTGCAGGCAAAGCTGGCACTCATTGGAGGCGCGGGCGGTGAAGCGAGACCCTCACCTTAGGCCCTTGTCCGAGGCGCTGGAAGATCACAGCGCCGAAGGCATCGCGATTCTGACGGCCGAGCCGGTGCGGCTAGCGCACGCGCTGGTGTTCACCATGGTTGCGCTGGTGGTGGCCGGACTCCTCTGGTCGTTCGTCGGGCGGGCGGATGTGATCGTGAGTGCGCAGGGAACGCTTGCCCCCGAGTCGGAGGTGCGGCGCTTCTATGCACCCATCGACGGCGAACTCGCGGATCTCTACATCGCCGAAGGGCAGCCGGTGTCGAAAGGCGACGTCCTCGCGCGGCTGAATGCGCGAGGGGCGATCGAGGCGGCGAGCAACGCGCTCCAGGCGCAACTGAAGCTCGAGGATGCCGAGCGCGAATGGAAGGAGTTCCCCGACAAGAAGCTGCTGATGCAGCGCAAGGCCGATGCGTTGAAGCAGCAGATGGAAGTTGAAGCGCGCCAGCACGAAAACCGCATCTCGGAAGGCACGACGAAACTCGCGGAAGGACAGAAGGCGCAGCTCGAAGAGGCGCGCAGCGTTCTCGATAACGCGCGCCGTGCCCGCGACGAAGCCCGTGATGAGCAGGAAAAATATGCGCGCCTCTTTGCCCAGCCAGGCGGGGGCGGGGTGGCGGAGCTTCAGGTCGAAGCGAAGAAAAACACCTATCTGGAGGCGGAAAACGCCTACCGCGTTGCGCAATCGAAGCTGGCCGAACTGGATTTCCAGCTTAGCCACGAATACGCCCAGGCCAATGCGCAACTCGAAACCAGCGGTCAGCAAACCACCAACCTGCAGATTCAGTACGACTCGGCGATGCGCGACATCAGCACGACCGAAGACAAGTTGCGGCTGCAATTGCAAACCGCTCGCCTGGTTGCCGACGCCGCCGCGCGGATCCGCTTCGAGAACATCGACAAGGACAACTTCCTGCTGATCCTGGCGCCGGTTTCGGGTGTCGTCACGGATGTGACGTCCACGCAACCGGGCGACAAGATCCAGGCGAACGCGCCGCTCGGCGCCATCGCGCCGAAGGATGCACGGCCCGTGCTGAAGATCGAGATCGCCGAGCGCGACCGGGCTTTCCTGCACGAAGGCCTGCCGGTCAAGCTCAAATTCAACGCGTTTCCGTATCAACGATACGGGTTGATCGGCGGCACGCTCGAATACATTTCCCCGGCGACCAAACCGTCGGCGCAAGACAAGCAGCCGGTCTACGAGGGGCGCGTGGCGCTCGAACGAAACTATTACCAGGTGGCGGAGACCCGCTACCCGTTGCGTTACGGAATGACTGCCAACGCGGAAATCGTCGTCCGCGAGCGGCGGCTGATCGATCTCGGCCTGGATCCCTTCAGGGAGCTGGCCGGGTGACACGCGAGCCGATCGCCGCACGCGCATGCAGGCACCCACTTAAGGAGCGGATGAGATGACCGCGATAGTGCGAATCGATGACGAAGTCGTAGACGTCGCCGAGTTCATACGTCTACTGAAACTGACCGGACAGTTCGACAGCCTGATTGAGCAACTGGTGCGGGACAAGCTCACGGTGCACGCGGCGATGAAGCAGGGTATCCGCGTGTCGGAGGGAGAAGTTCAGGAGCGGGCCGACCAGTTCCGCAGGGTCCGCGGCTTGCATCGCGCCACCGACATGAACCATTACCTCGACGCCCTCGGGGTGAGTCTCGACGAGTTCGAACGCTTCATCACCGATGGCCTGTATCAGGAGAAGATGCTCGAAACGATCGGCGCCCCGGCTGCGATCGAAGAGTACTTCATGCTGAATTCGCCGAAGTTCGACGCGATCGAGGTGAGTCATATCGTGCTGGACGACGAGGGCAAGGCGAAGGAAATGATGTCGGTGCTGCAGGACGACCCCGGCAGCTTCGCCGAGATGGCGCGCGAGCATTCCATCGCGGATACGCGCGAAGCGGGCGGCGTGATCGGTAAGGTCTTGCGCGGCTCCCTCAAGCCTGACATCGAGGCGAAGATCTTCAATGCGTCGGTCGGCGATCTGCTCGGGCCGTTCGCGTCGCCCGACCGTTCCTGTTATGAGATCTTCGCAGTGAGCGCCAAGTACCCCGCCACGCTCGACGACGACGTCGCTTCGGAAATCAGGCGCGTGCTGCGCGAGCAGTGGCTGATGGCCCGCTCCCAGGAACACGTCATCGAGGCGCGCTGAAGGTGCCACTGGTGGCACCGCTGGTGGCACTGTAGTGCCGGGTTGAAATCACCTGTATGGCGCGCTCGCCGCGCGTCGAAGCCGAGGTTCGAAAGCCTATGGACGCACCCCAGACATCGCCGTCCGCCGCCGAGTTTCTGGCGTCGGTCGAGATTCTCTCGCCGTTCTCGCGCGACGAACTCGAACGTCTGACGGACCATGTGCAAGCGCGCTTCTACTCATTCGGCGAAACGGTGTGCAAAGCGGGTGAGCCGGCGGACGGGCTGTTTGTGGTCAAGTCGGGGTCGGTGCGCATCTTCACCGAGGAACACGGCAAGGAAGTCAGTCTGGGGGTGCGCAAGGAGCGCGAGATCTTCGCCGATATCGCGATGCTGCGCGCGTACCTGCACGAATCGTCGGTGCGCGCGTCGGCGAAGACGGAGCTGCTGTTCATTCCGCGCACGGCGATCGAGCCGGTCATTGCAGCCAACCCGGCCGCGCTCGCCTTCGTTACCAGTTACGTTGCCATCAGTTCGGCGGGTGGGTTTGTCGCGCAACTCTTCGATCTGCGCGGCAAGCTGAACAAGGCCGAACTGGAAGAGTACGTGCGCAGCGTCGGCGTGAAGCGGGTCGGCGCGGGCAAGGAGATCCTCAAGCAGGATAGCCGTGAGGACCGCAGGCTGTACGTCGTGCGGCAGGGGGAAGTGCGGATTGTGCGGCACGAGGACGGCACCGACTATCCCCTGGCGACCTTGCAGCAAGGAGAAATTTTCGGCGAGAAGGCCTGCTTGCAGCGCCAGGAGCAGATCGCCTCGGTCATTGCGACGACCGACACGCGCCTGCTGGTGATCCCGGAGAAGACGGTTCATTTCATCCTCGAGCGCAACCCGAAGCTGCGGGACGTCCTCGACGAACGGATTCGCTACACCGAGCGCGAACTGGAGCGGCAAAAGCGCCTCGAGCAAAGACGCAAGCACCCGGTGATACTCGATCTTCATACGAAGCCCGAGTTCGGCGAAAAGGTGATCCGTCGCTTTGCGCTGGTCGAACAGGCCGAGGAGATGGATTGCGGTGCGGCGTGTCTTGCGATGATCTGCAAGCACTACGGTATCGCGATGACGCTTGGCAAATTGCGCGAACTGGCCAATGTGACCACCGAAGGCGCCACCCTGGACAGCCTCGCGCGGGCCGGCGAATCGCTCGGTTTCACCGCGCGCGGCGTGCAGTGCATCTATGAGTCGCTGCGCGGCTTCGAACTGCCGTTTATCGTGCACTGGGAGGGTTACCACTACGTCGTGGTGTATGGCATCTCGAAGGAGTGGGTCTGGGTGGCCGACCCCGCGCTCGGCTTCCGGAAGATGAGCGTGGAAGAGTTCGAGCGCGGCTGGAGCGGCACCTGCCTGCTGTTTACCGCAGATCAGGATCTCGTCCAGATGGCTGCGTCCCGCTCGCCGTGGATACGCTTCGTCGGTTATCTGACGCCGTACAAAAAGATCCTCGCCCACCTGTTTCTGGCGACCTTCGTGATCCAGGTGCTCGGGGTGATTCCGCCGCTCATCATCCAGAACATCCTCGATGGCGTGATCGTGCATCAGAACGTCAGCCTGCTGCATCTGCTGATCGCCGGGCTCATCATCGCCAATGTGTTTTCGCAACTGACGTCGACGGTCAGGGCGTACCTGGCGAACTTCATGGTCCGCAACATGGACTTCGCGATGATGTCGCAGTTCTTCAAGCACACCATGTCGCTGCCGTTCTCGTTCTTTGCGAAACGCAAGACCGGCGACATCTTTGCGCGCTTTCAGGAAAACCAGACGATCCGCGCGTTCCTCACCGAATCGACCGTGACCACCGCATTGAACCTGCTGATGGTGTTCATCTACTTCACGATCATGTTTGTCTACAACGTGAGAATGACGCTGGTGCTGATCGCGTTCGTGATTCCGATCCTGGTGCTGACCGCGCTCGCGACGCCGAAGATCAAGGCCTATGCGCGCGAAGTGTTCGCCGCGTCGACCGATGCGAAGGCATTCCTGATGGAGGCGCTGGCCGGCGTCGAGACCATCAAGGGCATGGGGATCGAGCGTCCCGTTCGCCTGCGGTGGGAGAAGAAATACGCGAAGGCGCTCGAAGTGCAGTACCGTGCGCAGGCGTTCAACATCCTCGTCGGTTTCGGCAGCCAGTTGCTCAATGCGGCGACCACGATTGCGATTCTGTGGGTCGGCGCCAACCTGGTGCTGGCGCGCGAATTGACCATCGGCCAGCTGATCGCGTTCAACGCGTTCATGGGCAGCGTGCTGAGCCCGCTGATGGGTCTGGTGGGACTGTGGAGCATGCTCAACGACGCAGGCGTGGCAATGGAGCGCCTTGGCGACGTGCTCGACATCGAGCCCGAGCAGAAGCCGGAGGATCTTGCCTCGCGCGTGATGCTGCCGGACCTGCAAGGCGAGATCAGCCTGAACGGCGTCTATTTCCGCTACGGCGGCAGCGAGAACGCCTACGTGCTCGAAAACATCAGCTTCGATATCAAGCCCGGCGAACTGGTGGCGATCGTGGGCCGCAGCGGCTCGGGCAAGACGACGCTCGCCAAGCTTCTGGTCGGCTTTTACGCGCCGACCGAAGGCAAGATGATGGTCGACGGCTACGATCTGAACGTGATCGACAAAGCCTTTTACCGCGCGCAGATCGGTTACGTGATGCAGAGCAATCTGCTGTTTTCGGGGACCATCGCGGAGAACATCGCCAGTGGCGACGATACGCCGGACCGGCGGCGCATTGAGGAAGTCGCCAAGGCGGCCGATGCGCACGCCTTCATCAGCAAGATGCCGCTCGGCTACGAGCAGATTGTCGGCGAGCGGGGCGTGGGCCTCTCGGGCGGACAGATCCAGCGCTTATGCATTGCCAGGGCGCTTTACCACGACCCGCGCCTGCTGGTGTTCGACGAAGCGACCTCGGCGCTCGATACCCAGTCCGAGAGTAATATCCTCGGCAACATGCACGACATCCTCAAGGGACGTACAGCCATCATCATCGCGCACCGCCTGAGCACCATCATGCGCGCCGACAAGATTCTCGTGCTGTATGAGGGGGCGATCGTCGAGCAGGGGCGGCACGAGGAGCTGCTGCAAAGGAAAGGCATGTACTACCAGCTCGTCCAGAAACAGCTGAGTCCGCCATGAAGATACTCGACCAGAGCGAGGACACCGGCCCCGCGACTTCCTACGCCGGATTGCTCGAGAAAATCGAAATCCTGCGCTCGATGCTGCGCTGGTCGTCGAGACTCGAACGCGCCGACATCGAAAAGCTGCTCAGGCAGGCGAGTGCGCTGCGCGACGAAGTCATGCAGTTATCGCACAAGGAGCGCTTCGTTCAGGCTGTCGCCGAACCGGCGCGCGTCGAGCAGTCGCGCGGGCAGCGGCGCCAGGCCTTGCTCGAACGCAGCTTCATTTTCGAAGGCACGTTTGGCGATAATCCGAAGCTGCTCGAAGCACTCGAAATTGCCGAGAAGGCGGCGCCGACCGACCTGCCCGTGTTGATCGACGGAGAAAGCGGCACCGGCAAGGAGCTGATGGCGAAGGTGATCCACGCGAACGGCAGCCGCGCGGATAAGCCGTACATCTCGGTCAACTGCGGCGCGATTCCGGACAACCTGCTGGAGTCCGAGCTGTTCGGGCACAAGAAGGGGGCGTTTACCGGCGCGTCGAATGATCGCAAAGGCAAGTTCGAAAGTGCGCACACGGGCACCATCTTTCTCGACGAGATCGGCGAGCTGCCGTTGGCGGGCCAGGTCAAGCTGTTGCGCGTGCTGGAGTCGCACGAGATCCAGCGCGTGGGTTCGGACGAGACCATCGCGGTCGATACCCGGATCGTGGCCGCGACGAACCGCAACCTGCGCAGGCTAAGCGAGGAGGGGAAGTTTCGCGAGGACCTGTTCTATCGGCTCAGCGTGATTCATCTGACCTTGCCGCCCTTGCGTGAGCGCCGCGACGAAATTCCGCTGCTGTTTGCCTATTTCGGCGATGAAGCCGCCGGCATCCTCAAGCGGCGGCCGCTCAGGATGACGCCGCGTCTGCGCGATTTTCTGCTTCGCTACCCCTATCCGGGCAACATCCGCGAACTGCGTAACCTGATGTATCGCCTTTCCTGCCTCGCAGGGGACACCGCGGACATCGACCATCTGCCCGTCGACACGCGGCCGGGTGCGGCCGCCGCGCCCGCTGATGCGAGCCCAGCCAACGGCGTCGTGGCGAACCTGACCTCGCTTGCCGACGCCAAGCGGGCAGCCAGCGACGAAGCGGAGAAGGCGTTCCTCGAGCGCGGCCTCCAGGAAGTGGGCGGCACGGTTGCCGAACTCGCACGGCGGGTCGACATGAACCGCTCGCATTTGCAGATGCTGCTGAAAAAGCACGGTCTGCATTCGAAAGACTTCCGCAACCACGGCTCGCCACGAGACGACAAGGAGCCCGGCGGCGAGTGATCGTTCGCGGCCATGGCTTGATGACCGTGCTTCGCAACCCGGCTTTCCAGGGTTGATCACGCCGCGGGGTTCAGCAGCGTCTTGTCGGACCCATCGGCGTCCTCAGCGTGTACCACGACTGCCGTTATGTTGTCGCGGCCGCCGCGCGTGAGCGCGAGGTCGACCAGCACGTCGCAGGCCTGGCGGCAATCGACCGTAGCCAGCGCTGCCAGTATTTCCGCGCCGCTGACCTCATTGCTCAACCCGTCGCTGCACAGCAGAAACATGTCGCCGTCGGCGACGGCGAGGGTGTTTTCGTCGAGATTGAGCTGGTCGGTGGCGCCGACTGCACGGGTGATCGTGTGCTGGGCGGGATGGTGCAGCGCTTCTTCGTCCGTCAGATGCCCTGCTGCCTTGAGCTCCTCGATCTGGCTATGATCGCGGGTCAGCAGCGTCAGTTGCCCCTGGCGATACAGGTAGAGGCGGCTGTCGCCCGCCCACAGATAGCCGCAATAGCACTCGCGGGCGAGCAGCACGACGACGGTGCTGCCGATGCGCTGCACCTGGCGACGCACGGCTTCTTCGCGCAGTTGCCGGTTCGCACTCAGCAGACGCGCGCGCGCGCTGGCGATGACGTGCGCGAGGTCCCCGGACGGCGGGATCCGCCCCAGTTCGTCGACCACCAGCCGGCTCGCCAGGTCGCCGACCGCGTGGCCACCCATGCCGTCAGCGACGGCCCAGCACCCGCGTTCGGGCTGCTCGAGACAGGCGTCTTCGTTGATTTCACGGACACGGCCCGCATCCGAGCGTGCCGACGACACCCATCGAAATTGGCTGGTACAAGTCACGGCATCTATACCGCACGGTTTTTGCTGACTGCGTTGGGGACGACGTTAATGTTCGAGTTCGCCCCGGTGTTGTTGACATCGACCGTCTGGAACTGATTGATCATCTGTCCAGCATAGAAGGTGTTGGTGGTCTGGTACAGGTTGACGACCGGACCGAGCGTCGGCGTGTTGGGTACATACGGCTGGATCCAGCCGAATACCCAGGGCGCACCGTCGCCGCCGCGGATGGCCGCCATTGCTTTGCGGTCCAGCGCGAGGTTGTGGGAGAGGTCGTGGACAGTAATGGAAGCCATGTCGTGTCTCCTGGACAGCCGTGGGATCACGGCCGCGGATCAAAGGGTTACCGCACCTTGCAGTGCAAGCGCCGTGCCAATTGGGCGCCGCTTTCGTTCGACGTACGTAACGCATTGATTGTTTGGCGATTGCTCGCGTGACGCAGACGCGGGCGATGCGTGCGGATGGGCGAAACGTTGGTTGCCCGCCAACAGAACCGTCTGTCATCGCATTTCAGATCCAACACTCCGAAGCCGTGCTCGCGATGCTCCCCGCATCCGCGAGTGGTTGGGCACGCGCTAACAGTTTGGCCCGCAAACCGTTGTGCCAGCGCCAACATACGCCTGCAGCGAAACACCCCCATGTGCTCTGAGTGGTCGGTAAATCAAGGCTTTGCGGATCATGGCCCGTTTGATGCGAAAGAGAGGCAACAGTGTTGGCCGTCGATGCAAGCGGCCCTTGCAGGAACCAGGAAACCGAGGCGAGCCATGAACAGCGTGCAACAACAAGCGAGTGTCGAACAGTGGGGCGCAAGCCGCGCCGCGAGTGTCGACGCTGCAGCGGATCTTCCGCTCGAAGCCGAACCGCCGCTTGGCGCGCATCTCGTGACGCAACGCCGTGGCTACGAACATCACGGTGTCTACGTCGGCGACGGCAAGGTGGTTCACTACGCCGGCTTCGCAGGGTCGGCACACCGCGGCCCGGTCGAAGAAGTCACGCTCGCGAGCTTCGCCGCCGGGCACGCGGTTGCGCTGCGCCCGCATCCCTGCCCGCGCTATGCGAGCGACGATGCAGTGCGGCGCGCCCGTTCGAGGCTCGGTGAAAACCACTACCGGCTGTTGACCAACAACTGTGAGCACTTCTGCACCTGGTGTCTGTTCGGCGAGGGCCGTAGCCAGCAAGTCGAAACGTGCCTGACACATCCCCGCATGGCGCTTCGCGCACTCGTCTGCCTGTTCAAGGCTTTTGTCGAAGCGGAGTTGAAGGGCGGCCATCTCGCCGCGTACGCCGCCTGAGCGCAGGCGGCCCTTTGACCGCGATGAGCGCGAGCAGAGGGTTCGAATCGGATTGAATGAAGGAGAACGACATGGCCACGCCGGAAAAGTCCCTGCATTGGGCAGTCGACAAATGGCTTGCCCCCACACCTGCGATGCCGGCGCGCGTCACACGCTTTTGCCGTACCGCCATGCATCGCCGGCGCTTCGTTTGCGTCGAATCGTTGCGGCCAGACGGGGTGCTCGCGATCTTTTTCTTCCGCCACGACGACGGTTCGTGGAACGTGTTTCCGCCTGCCGTGAAGCGGCCGGCGATGAGCGGCTACCGGTGGGCGGCGCAGGCGTGACCCGGCTCGCCGCGATGAGCGTATTGCCGGATGGCGGCAAGCGGTGCCAGGCTGCACTATCGGAGCGTGGCCTGACGCGCATTTCAGTTGCTCAGTTGTTCAGTTGGGTAGGGCTTCGCGCGTCTTGGTAGTGTTCGGAACATGCGGACCCCGAAGTGTCTTTGGACCGATCCACGATGATGAATCCGCTCTGAACCACGTCATGCTCAAGCGCAGAACCTTCGTGCTCGGCGGCGTCGGCGCCGCCGGCGCGCTGGTCGTCGGGTGGTCGGTGCTGCCGCCGCGCCAGCGTCTGATACCCTCTGCACCCTTGCCGCTGAATGGCACGCAGGTGGCGCTCAACGGCTGGGTCAAGGTGGCCGCCGACAACAGCGTCACGGTCGTGATGAGCAAGGCGGAGATGGGGCAGGGGGTGCACACCGGAACTGCCATGCTGCTGGCCGAGGAGATGGACGCTGACTGGTCCCAGGTGAAGGTCGAACACTCGCCCATCGACGCGATCTACAACAACATGGAGAACGTCGTCGGTGATCTGCCGTTCCGCCCGGACGATCACAGCGCCCGCGAGCGTCTCGCGGCCTGGATGACCCGCAAGGTCACCCGCGACTTCGGCATGATGATTACCGGCGGATCGTCCAGCATCAACGACCTGTGGCTGCCGATGCGGGAAGCGGGAGCCAGCGCGCGCGCAATGCTGCTGGCTGCCGCTGCTGCGAAGTGGCATGTGCCGGTGGCGGAATGCCGTGCCGAGGCCGGCAAGGTGCTGCACCCTTCCGGGCGGACGGCGAGCTTCGGAGAGCTGGCCACGCTGGCGGCGCAGCAATTGTTGCCGGCCAAGGTCGTGCTCAAGACTCCATCCGCGTTCAAGCTCATTGGCAAACCGGTGCCGCGTGTCGACACGCGGGCGAAGCTCGATGGGTCTGCGCGCTTCGGGATCGATGTACTGCCCGATCACCTGTTGTATGCGAGCGTGGTGATGTGTCCGACGCTGGGCGGTAAGGTCGCGCATTTCGACGGCGCTGTGGCCGCTGCGCTGCCGGGCGTCGTCAAGGTGTTTGCGGTCGCTCCATACAACGGCGGCAGCGGCGGAGTGGCAGTGATTGCCGCGAATGCCTTCATTGCGATGAACGCACTGGACGTCGTGCGCGTCGAATGGGACCACGGCGCGGCCGCCGGCTTGTCCAGTGCGGACGTAAATCGGCACCTTGCTCAGGCATTGGACAGCGGCGACGGTCACGCCTACTACAGCCAGGGTGATGTCGACGCCGCGCTCGCCACCGCCGCGCGGACGCTCAGCGCCGAGTACCGCGTGCCTTACCTCGCGCATGGCGCGCTGGAGCCCATCAACTGCACGGTGCAGGTCATGGACGGCGCCGCCACGGTCTGGGTCTCCACGCAGGTGCCCGCCCTCGCGCGCGCCCATGCCGCGAAAGTGCTGGGCATCGACGCCGATAACGTCGACGTGCAGGAGCAACTGCTCGGCGGTGCGTTTGGCCGCAGGCTGGAGGTGGACTACGTCTCGCAGGCCACTGCCATTGCGCGCGAAGTCCGGGGGCGACCCGTGCAAACGATCTGGTCACGCCCCCAGGACATGACGCATGACTTCTACCGGCCGGCCTGCGTCTCGCGCTTCAAGGGCGGCCTGGACGGCGCCGGCAAGCTGGTGGCATGGCATAACGCGTCGGCAAGCCAGTCGGTTGTGGCGAGCGCGCTCGTCCGCTATTTCGGCGTGCCGAGTCCTGATATCGACCGGACCACGGTCGAAGGAGCGTTCGACCAGCCCTATGAATGGCCGAATGTGCGGGTGGGGCACAAGATCGTCGATCTGCCGATTCCCGTTGGCTTCTGGCGCTCGGTCGGCCATTCGCACCAGGCGTTTTTTACGGAAAGCTTCATGGACGAACTGGCGGCTGCGGCAGGCAAGGATCCGGTGGCGTTCCGCGCCGGCCTGCTGACGCATCACCCGCGCCACCTTGCGGTGCTGCAGCGCGCCGCGGCGCGCGCGAGCTGGGGGCGGCCGCTCGCGCCATCCGCCGACGGAGCCGCGCGGGCGCGCGGTGTGGCGCTGCATGAGGCATTCGGCAGCATTGCTGCACAGGTGGCGGAGGTGTCGCTGGCGCCCGACAGGCGCATCCGTGTGCACCGGGTCGTCTGTGTGATCGATTGCGGTACGCCGGTGAACCCGAACCTGATTCGCCAACAGGTGGAAGGTGCCATAGTGTTCGGCCTGTCTGCCGCGCTGTACGACGAGATCACGCTCGTCAACGGTCAGGTACAGCAGCAGTACTACACCGACTTTCCCGTCGTGCACATGAACGACTGTCCCGTGATCGAGACCGAGATCATGCCGAGCGAGGCGCATCCGCAAGGCGTAGGTGAAATCGGCACGCCGCCGGTTGCACCGGCTGTGGCGAATGCCATCTTTGCGCTGACCGGTACGCGCCTGCGCGTCCTGCCCTTGAAACTCATCTGAGTTCGTGGAGAACCTCATGCTATCCCTGAACATCAACGGCCACGCGGTGAACGTGCGGTCTGATCCGGATACGCCGCTGCTGTGGGTGCTGCGCTGCGAATTGGGGATGACCGGGACCAAGTTCGGCTGCGGCATCGGAGTGTGCGGCGCCTGCACCGTCCATCTTGACGGCGCGGCAAAGGTCTCGTGCCAGGCGGTGATCGCGGATCTGCGAAACCGGACGATTACGACGATCGAAGGCCTTGATCTTGAAGGCGCCGAGGCACGCGCCCTTAAAGCGGCATGGGCCAGTGTCGAGGTGGTGCAATGCGGCTACTGCCAGAGTGCCCAGTTGATGGCGGCCTGTGCACTTCTCAAGCAGCATCCGAAACCGAGTGATGCAGACATCGACGCGGCAATGTCCGGCGTCGTTTGCCGTTGCGGCACCTACCCGCGTATCCGGGCGGCGATCCACGAGGCGGCCGGACAGTCACACCCGTGATGCGGCTTGGCGGTGGGGCGGTTCAGCGGCTCATTGCGGTGTGCCGTGCGAGGCTTGCATTGGCTTGAGCGGCCCTTGCGTTGCCGGCGCAGCGGCAACGCAATGCGCTGTTACTCAGCGTCCGACGTCGCCGCTGTCTTGCGCGGGTGACGGCTGCGCGTGGCGGATTTGCGTGCGGTCTTGCGTGCTGCGGGTTCCTCCGGGGCTGGTTGGGCCGCCGCTTCTTGCTGGATCAGAGCGCTTTCAGGCGCTGCTGCTGCGGCTTGCTTAACGGCCTTCTTCGCTTTCTTGGCCGCGGGTTTGCGGCTTCCGTGTCCCTTGCGGCCTGTCTCCTGGTTGCCGTCGGACGCTTCGGCTTCGACAACTGTCTCCGGAGCGACGGTTTCCGGTTCCGCAGCAAACACCGGAGGTTCGTCCACCTCCTGCTCATCCATGGGCTCGTTGCTCACGAATGCCTGTGTGTCGCGATGGTGGTGACCGCCCGAAGGTTCGTCCCGCACAGGCTCCTGCAACTCGCGCGCTGCCTTGCGGTTGCCGCGTCCCCGGCGTCGCGTATCGCGTTGCTTGCCCCCGGATTCGGCGGTCTCCGCGAATTCCGGCGTGGCCGTCTCCTGTCCGGGTTCGGACTGTTCGATCACCGCCTCGCTGCTGGCTGCGGCCACCGTGCCCCGATACACATACGCGCCCGACTTCTCATCCCGCCCGAATTCAAGCAGGCCGCGCGCTTGCGCTTCTTCCAGCAGATTGCCGAAGGCCCGAAAGCCGTAGTACGTTTCGTTGAAATCGGGCTTGCGCCGCTTGATCGCGTTCTTCAGCACCGAGGCCCAGATCTTGCCGCTGTCGCCACGCTCGGACGCAAGCGCATCGAAGGTCTGCACCGCAATTTCCACGGCTCTGGTTCTGCGGGTTTCCAGATCTTCCTTGGGGCGCTTCTCTTCGTTCGGCGCAGGCTTGGCCGCAGGCTGCTGCGCGGGACGCGCCGTTTCGCGCTTGACCACCGTACGCTGGCTCTCGCGCACCAGATCGTCGTAGAAAATGAATTCGTCGCAATTGGCGATCAGAAGGTCGGAGGTGGACTGCTGCACGCCGACGCCGATCACCTGTTTGGCGTTTTCGCGCAACTTGGACACCAGTGGCGAGAAGTCGGAGTCGCCGCTGATGATGACGAAGGTGTTGACGTGCGATTTGGTGTAACAGAGATCGAGCGCATCGACGACGAGGCGAATATCGGCCGAATTCTTGCCCGACTGGCGCACGTGCGGAATTTCGATCAACTCGAAGTTGGCTTCATGCATCGTGCCCTTGAAGCTCTTGTAGCGGTCCCAGTCGCAATAGGCCTTCTTGACGACGATGCTGCCCTTGAGCAGCAGACGCTCGAGTACCAGCTTGATGTCGAACTTTTCGTACTTCGCGTCGCGCACGCCAAGGGCGACGTTTTCGAAGTCACAGAACAGCGCCATGCTGATCGTTTCGTGGGATGACGCCATGTATTTCTCCAATGAGGCAGCCGTCAAACAGGACGGATCGCGACCATGATAGCGATTCCTGCGGGCGGTTAACAGCTTTGTGTTAAACCCAGGCGGGCGGCCCATGCGAAAAGCCCTCGGAATCGAGGGCTTTTCGCTTGCTGACGCACGCGCCACGGCGCGGCTCGTTCAACTGGCAGGCTCCGGTCCGAGCCTGCGCCGGAACTCACATCGTGTTTCTCACGGTTTCCTGGCCGAGCGCTTCGCGCGTCTGCAGCACGTCGTCGATCAGGCCATAGGTCTTCGCGTCGGCCGCTGACATGAAGTTGTCGCGGTCGGTATCCTTGACGATCTGCTCGATGCTGCGCCCTGTATGCTCGGCCATCATCGCATTGAGGCGCTCGCGCTGATACAGCACTTCTCTCGCCTGAATCTCGACATCGGCCGCGGTGCCCTGGCTACCGCCCGAGGGCTGGTGGATCATGATGCGCGCGTTCGGCAACGCGTAGCGCTTGCCGCGCTGGCCCGCAGTGAGCAGAAAGGTCCCCATGCTCGCGGCAAAGCCGGTGCACAGCGTCGACACTTCCGGCTTGATGAACTGCATGGTGTCGTAGATCGCGAGGCCGTCGTAGACCGAGCCGCCCGGCGAGTTAATATAAAAAGAAATATCCTTGTCGGGATTCTCGGATTCGAGGAACAGCAACTGCGCGACGATCAGGCTCGCGGACTGCTCGTTCACCGGGCCGACCAGAAACACAATGCGCTCGCGCAGCAGCCGCGAATAGATATCGTAGGCGCGCTCGCCGCGTCCGGATTGTTCGATGACGGTCGGCACAAGGCCGAGACCGGTAAAGCTTGGGTAGCTGGAGTGCATGCGTGCCTCGCAGGTGTCATTGGATTGGACGCTCGATCGTCAGGGGGACCCGCGCCGGTGCCCGGGCGCGAGTGACTGTCCACATGACGAAAGTGCGCGCAGGCGTGTGACAAAAGAATTTTTGTGCTGACCTGTCACAACAGGCCGTGCCCAAACGTCTAGTCGAAGAGGACGCCGCACGCAGCACGTCGCGGCGGCAGGCGCCGCGTTCTTCACGCTTCTGGGAGCATCACGAATGACGGAAAAGGGAATCGACAAGGCGTCCGCTTTCGAGGCCGCGCGCGCGAGGCTCCTCGCGCTGGCGTACCGGATGCTCGGCAGCCGCGCGGAAGCTGAAGACGTGGTGCAGGACGTCTGGCTGAAATGGCATCTCGCCGATACGCGCGAGGTGCGCACGCCGTCGGCATGGCTCACCACGATTGCGGCACGCCTTGCCATCGACAGGTTGCGTCATTTGCAACTGGAGCGTGGCGCGCGGGCCGCCGGCTGGTTACCGGAGCCGTGGCTCGACGAACTGGCGCCGTCGGCGGAAGAACTGGCCCTGCGCTCGGCGGAGATGTCGTACGGCCTGATGCTGTTGCTCGAGCGGCTCAAGCCCGATGAACGGGCCGCATTCGTGCTGCACGAAGCCTTCGATTGCGACTACGCGGAGATCGCGAGGATTCTCGAACGGACGCCGGCGGCCTGCCGGCAGATCGTGCATCGGGCGAAATCGCGCTTGCAGCGCGCCGGAGCGCCGCTTCAGCGGCCCGATCCTGCTGCGCATGCGCAACTGGTCGAGCGCCTGCGCGCGGCGCTGGAGGCCCAGGACCGGGCGGGGTTGCTGCGCCTCTTTAGCGACACGCCGGAAGTTGTCAGCGACCTGCCTGCCCGCGTGAGCGAACCGGTGGCGGCCGCAACAGACTGGATGGAGATGCTGACGTCGCTCGGCGCGCAGGCAAGTCAGGCCGAACTTGTGTCGATCGACGGCGCTGTCGGCGTCGTGCTGCTGAGGGATGGCGAAATCGCGGCCTTGCTCGATGTGTCGAGCGGTGGCGGGAAGCTTGTAGCGCTGCGCATCGTCACGTGCGGGGCTTGTCTGCTGGCCGCCAACCGCACTTTCGGCTTGCAGGCCGTCAAGCGTTTTCTCAAGACGCTGCACAAGCGCGCGTGGCGTGCTCCCCGCGTCTCAATTGCGGTGTGCGGCGACTTCCCAGTTGATATCGACGCATAGCACCTGCATGCCGTGCGGCGTCTGCGCGGCAATCGATGCGGTCACGCACAGGTGCGCTTCGTTGATCGACAGATACGGCGGCGTCAGATGCACCTGACCCGGGGTGCGCATCGCGCCGATGAAATACGGCCGGCGTTCCCAGCTCGCGCCTTCCGAATGCAGCAGCGGGCGGAAGCGTTTGGCGCGTTGCGATGCGCGGCCGGGCGGCAAGACGTTGTCGCCGATCTGCCGGCCTGAGCCGTCCAGCACGAAGCAGCGCGCCGTCTCACGCAGCGCGAGCAGCGGCGCGGTGGCGTGCGCGACGGATTCGCCGCTCACCAGTTGCGCGCTGGCGGTCTCGAGCGCCTTCGCATACGGGGCGAGCCGCGCGGACTGGGCCCGTTCGCGTGCCGCCACCCGCTCGCGCAGTGCCGCCGACAGCGCATCCATTAATCCCGCCGCCGCCTGCGGCTTCACCGGCTCCACGCTCGGGCCCGCGAAATACGCGCCCTGCACGAAATCCACGTTGCATTCGAGCGCGATCAACGCATCGCGCTCGGTCGACAGGCCGCCCATCAACACCAGTTGCCCGGACTCGTGCAGCAGTGACACGAGGCCCGGCAGCACGCGTTCGATATGCGAATGCTCGCTCGCCTGCGCCAGGATGCAGCGGTCGAGCGTGACGATATCGGGCCGCAGGTTCCATACGCGGTCGATGTTCGAATGCTTCGCGCCGAAACCGTCCAGCGCAATCAGGAAGCCCGACTTGCGCAGCGAGTCGATGATCTCCGCAAAGCGGGTGGTTTCGCCACCGGCCTGTTCCGACACTTCGAGCACCACGCGTTGCGGCGGCAGCCCCAGCGCCTTCAGACCGGCGAGCAGCGCGTCGCCGTAGCTGGTGTCCATCAGCGCCGCGGGATGCAGGCTCAGGAAGAGCCATTCGTCGTGGCTGTCGAACGCGTTGAAGTTGCCCAGATGCAGCGATTCGGCGAGCCGCCCGAGTTCGAGCAGGTCGCCACGGCGTGCGGCCTGGGTGAACACCTCATGCGAGGGCACTTGCTGTGCATGCTCGTCGTGGGCGCGCAGCGACGCGTGATAGCCGATCGCGCGCCGGTGCGAAACCGAAAACACCGGCTGGAACACGCTGAACACCGTGTAGCCGCCGTACAGGACGGTGCGCCGGGAACCTTCGTCGCCCGCCATCGGGCGCGGCGGCTGGAAGCCGGGAGGATCGAGTTCGATCATGCTCATCATGTGTCAGTCGTGTGGAAGGTGGAGGTGCAGCTGGCACGCGTAAATGGCAAGTTTACAGGATTGACGAGCAAGAACCATGCGCGCGACGCAACTGCGCTTCGCGCCCTGCCAACCCCGCATTGTGCGCCGGGATGCGCGCGGCGGCTACGCAGCGCACAGCGGTGGTGCGCTGTGCGCCCTGTTGCGGGTCGGGAGCACGGCCGCGCGGCCGGCGCGCAAGTGGGGTGCGGCGATGCGCTTAGCCGCGCTTCAAACCGTCGTCACAGGGCCGTTTTCAGGTCCGTTCGGAAGGATCGGTTTTCTTCGCCGTGCGGCGGATATCCGCCGCCAACTGCGCGAAGATCCACGACGAGCAGGCGGTGATGATGCCCAGGCACAGGAAGGTCGCATGGAACGCGGGCAGCGAGTTGGCTGCGGTGACCTTGTGAATCAGGCCGGTGAAGGTGGCGAGCAAGGCGCCCGCGACGGTGACGCCGAGGCTCATCGACAGCATCTGCACCAGCGAAAACAGGCTATTGCCGCTGCTCGCGCCGCCGGTGCCGAGATCCTTGAGCGTGAGCGTGTTCATCGCGGTGAACTGCATCGAGTTCACGCCGCCGAAGAACGCGAGCTGCACGAGCCGCAGCCAGAGCGGCTGCCCGGCGCTCGTCAGTGCGAAGCTCGCCATCGCCAGGCCGACCAGCACGGTGTTGGTCACGAGCACGCGGCGATAGCCGTACTTCGTGATGAGCCTCGTCGCGAGGCGTTTGGAGGTCATGCCGGCGGCAGCGACGGGCAACATCATCAGGCCGGCTTCGAAGGCGCTGTAGCCGAGGCTCACCTGCAGCAGCAGCGGGATCAGGTACGGCATCGCGCCGCTGCCGATCCGCGCGAACAGATTGCCGAGCAGCCCGACGCTGAACGTGTGGATCTTGAACAGGTCGAGCGGGAACAGCGGATGCGCTTCACGCACCGCGTGCAGCCCATACGCGACGAAGCAGGCGAGGCTCAGGATCAGCAGCACGAGCACGGTGGCGTGCTGGATGCCCAGTTCAGTGCGGCCGTCGAGCGCAAACGAGATTGCCACCATGCCGACGACCAGCAGCAGATAGCCTTTGAGGTCGAACTTCGGGGTGTCCGGGTTGCGGCTGTCCTGCATGAAGATGAAGGTTGCAATGCAACCGGCTACGCCGACCGGCACGTTGATCAGAAAGATCCAGTGCCACGAGGCGATCTTGACGAGCCAGCCGCCGAGCGTCGGGCCGATCAGCGGCCCGATCAGGCCAGGAATGGCGACGAACGACAACGCCGGCAGATAGCGTTCGGCGGGGAAGGTACGCAGCACGGCGAGCCGGCCGACCGGCAGCAGCATCGCGCCGCCCACTCCTTGAACGATGCGCCACAGCACCAGCTGGTTGAGCGACTGCGCGTTCGCGCACAGCAACGAGCCGACCGTGAACACCAGGATCGCGCTGAAGAACACCTTGCGTGTGCCCAGCTTGTCCGCGAGCCAGCCCGATACCGGGATCATCACCGCCATGGTCAGCGAGTAGGCAATTACAACCGATTGCATGCGCAGCGGCAATTCGCCGAGACTCGTCGCCATCGCCGGCAGCGCGGTGTTGACGATGGTCGAATCGAGGGTCTGCATGAAAAAACCGGTGGCGACGAGCCACAGCATCACGGTGAGTGAGCGTGCGGTGGGCTGGGAGGCGGTGGAGGCGGGTGGTGAGGCGGCGGTCGGCGGATTGGACATGGCGGGCGGCCGCTGATGCGCACCGGACTGGCTGGGGAGGCTACATTCTAGGTAAATCCGGTGAGCGGTGCTGGGTCGTTTTGGACCGTGACGGCGGCCTGGCGCGTTGCGTCGCCGCTCATCGGGCGGCAGATCGGGCGCTCCGTGAGGCCGCTTATGGCTCGAGCCGTGCCGCCGCGTCGAAAAAGGCGCGGGCGCGTGGATCGCTGGCGTAGGCTGCGTTGATGCGGATCCACGGGCTGACCTCCGCGTTGGGCCGGAAGTACCGCCCCGGCGCGACGGTGACGCCCAGCGGCGTGCCGCATTCGACCAGCCGCGTCGAGTCGTCGATATGCGGCACGCGCGCCCACACGAACTTGCCGCCAAGCGGTGTCTCGAACACTTCCCAGCCGCTCTCCTCAAGCGCCTGAACGGTCGAGCCGAGCGCGTCGCGCATGCGGCGCCGCAGCCGCTCCAGATACTTGCGGTAGGCGCCGCGTTCGAGCATCGCGACGGCGACCGCTTCGGCAAAGCGCGAGCCGCCGATGCTGGTCAGCATCTTGATGTCGGTAAGGTCCTTGATGATGGCGTGGTGCGCAACCACATAACCGATCCTCAGCGATGACGACAGCGTCTTCGACAAGCCGCCGACGTAGACCACATGCTCGAGCTGGTCGAGGGTCGCAAGGCGGTCGGTGAGGTCGGTCTGGAAATCGGCGTAGATGTCGTCTTCGATGATCCTGAAGCCGTGTTCGCGCGCGAGCTGCAGCAGGCGGAAGGCCACCTGCGGCGCGACCGTCGTGCCGGTCGGGTTGTGAAACACGGTGTTGACGAAGAACAGCTTCGGCCGGTGTTGGCGCAATTGGGCCTGCAGCACGTCGAGGTCCGGGCCGCTGCGCGTGCGCGGGATGCCGACCAGATTCACCCCATGCAGCTTCAGCAGGCCATACAGGTTGTAGTAGCCGGGGTCCTCGACGAACATCGTGTCGCCGGCTTTGAGGATATAGCGCATCAGCAGATCGAGCGCCTGGCTCGCGCCATTGGTGATCAGGATTTGCGACGCCTCGGCCTCGATGCCAAGCTGCCCGATACGGCTTTGCAGATGCTCGCGCAACGTCGGATTGCCGAGCTGGGTCGCGTAATCGATCATGCTTGCGGCGTCGACGCGCGACACGTGGCGGATCGCCTGGCCGAGGCTGTCCATGTCGCGCCAGGCTTCCGGAATAAAGCCGCTGCCAAGCTTGAGCGTTTCGCCGGGGTGATTGAACTGCTGCAGGATGTGGACCGACTCCTCTTCGGCACGGCGCGGGTCCGAGGTTCCCTCGCAGTCCGTCATGCTGCGCTGCCGCTCCGAGACATAAAAGCCCGAGCCGTGGCGCGAATCGAGGTAGCCGAGCGACACCAGCCGGTCATACGCCTCGATCACCGGAAAGCGGCTCACGCCGAAGTCGGCGGCGAACTGGCGGATCGACGGCAGCTTGGCGCCGGGATGGGCCACGCGCGAGCGGATCCACGCAGTGACGCCGGTGACGATCTGCTCGGTGAGCGGCACGCCGTTGTCGCGGTCGAGTTCGATATCGAGTTTCATGAGGCGTCGTGCTCCGGATGCTGTACGTCGGCAGGCTGGCAACTGTCAGGTTTTCCGACTGCACAGTTCCGTTGAAACTGTCCGGAACTGTGCATGGGGTTTACATCATCGCACGGCAATAATCAGATATCCAAAAAAGCCTTTCAAGGAGCATTGCGATGCGCGAAATCCGTACTTTCGAACTGGAACACGGCGAGCCGGCAACCGCCTGGCGTGTGACGCGCCCGCTCGTTCTCAAGGTGATGGCCGGCCAGCTCTGGCTCACCGTGGAGGGCGACGCGGAGGATTACTGGCTGGCTGCCGGTGAAACCTTCGAACTCGCACGCGGCGCGGTGGCGTGGATCAGCGCCGGGCAGGGCGGCGCGCGGCTCGCGCTCGCTTTCGCGACCAGCGGTGCCGACGGCGCGCAGCCGCGGCCCGCGGCGACGGTGGCGCGGAAGTCCGCCGTCTGGAGTCTGGTGCCGCGCTGGCTGCAGGCCATCTAGGCGCGCGAGCGTGAGCGGGGGACTGGCCGTTGGCCAGGTGGCGTGGTGGTGCGGTGGTGCGGCCGGCTCAATGTCCCGCTTCCGCTTCGTAGGCCCCGATGTATCGCGCGCGCGGACGGATGAGCCGCCCGTCAGCGGCTTGTTCCATGGCGTGCGCGATCCAGCCCACCACCCTGCCGACCGCGAACAGCGTGAACGCCGCGCCTGCCGGCAAACCCAGTACCCGTTCGATAGCCGCAAGGGCAAAGTCGACGGTGGGCTTGGCGCCGGTGCTATCGCGCAGCGAGCGGGTCAGAGCATGGATTTCCGCCATGGGCGAGCGGGCCGGCGCGCACTCCGTCAGTATCTCCAGCAACGCCTGCGCACGCGGGTCGCCGTGCGGGTACAACGGATGCCCGAAGCCGGGGAGCACTGCGCCGTGCCGGCCATGCTCGTGATGCGTGAGCCGCGTGGCCAGATAGCGATCAAGATCGGCGGCGCGGGCAGCTTCGTCGAGCAGCGCGGCGACACGCACCGTCTCGCCGCCGTGCAGCGGTCCGGATAAGGCCGCCAGTCCGCCCGCCACCGCGCCGAACAAGTGGGTACCCGTCGACGTAATGCAGCGGACCGTGAAGGTCGACGCATTCAACTCATGATCCGCACTGGCAACCAGCGCGGCGCGCAGCACGCCGATCTGTTGCCGGTTGCGGATACCCCACGCGGCGGCGAGTTGCCGGTGCAGAGGTTCGTTTGACGGCGCCGCCGAAATCATCGCCGCGGCCAGCAGGCGCATCACGGCGCAGGCGGTATCGAGCTGCGCATCCCGGCCCTGGGCCCAGACACGCGGTATCTGCGCCGCGGCGGCCGGCAGCAGCACCAGAGCCCGCTCGAGCGGCGCACTGTCGCTCCACAGCTTCAGCCATGCGGCCCACTGTGCGGCGGCGAGCGGCGCCGCCGGCGCGTCGGCGAGGCGCCGCGGGCTGCATTCCCACAGCAGCGCCGCGACCTCTTCAAGCGACGCGCTGCGCGCCAGTTCAACCGCGTCGCGACCGCGATAGAGCAGGCGGCCGTCGGCGATCAGCGTGATCGACGACTCCAGAACCGGCACCCCCCAGTCGAGCACCTTCTGCGCCACTTTGCCGGCGCGCTTGCCGTCTTCCTTGCGACGCGCGAGCCGCCGCACTTCTGCCGCGTCATAGAGCCGGTGCTTGCCATGTGCATCGGGCGTCGAATGCAGCATGCCGCGGCTCACATAGGCGTAGAGCGTCGGCACGCTAATGCCGAGCAGGGTGGCGGCTTCGGTGGCGGTAAGGTGGGTGGACATGGGTATAAGGGCGCGAGAAAACCGGAGAAATCAATATATGTTGATTATCTTAATCAAGATTGATCGAAGCGGGGCGGAATTCTAGACTCGACGCAGTCCCTCACCCAATCTCACTGCGAATCCTCATGACGCCCTATCTCGCTCTCGATCATCTCTGGACCGCCGCCGGTTGCGATTCTGCAGCGCTCGACGCCGTGGCGCTCACCGGCAACGACCCGGGCTTGCCGTCCGTCTATCGTGTCGGCACGCTCGCCGCGGCCACCATTGCCGCGACCGGGCTCGCCGCCGCCGAATGCTTTCGCCTGCGCACGGGCTGCCGGCAACGCATCGAGCTCGACATGCGGCGCGCGCTGGCCGCGTTTCGCAGCGAGCGCTATCTGCGCGTGAACGACGGTCCGCCGCCGGCTTTGCGCGATCCGGTCACGGGCTTTTATGCGACGCGCGATGGCCGCTGGATCCAGTTGCACACCAACTTTCCTCATCATCTGGCTGGCGTGCTGCAGGTGCTGGGCTGCGCGAACGATCGCGCTGCAGTCGTCGAGGCGATTCGTGGCTGGGATGGTGCGAAGCTCGATCAGACGCTGGCGGACGCGGGTCTGTGCGCCGCGCTGATCCGCTCGCCGCGCGAATGGGCGGCGCTCGAGCAGGCGCAGGCGATCGCCAGTCTGCCGCTCTTCGAAATCATCCGGATCGGTGATGCGCCGCCTGAGCCGCCGGGGCGCGGCGGCGCGGACCGGCCGCTGGCGGGCTCGCGTGTGCTCGATCTGTCGCGCATCATTGCGGGGCCGGTGGCCGGGCGCGCGCTCGCGCAGCATGGCGCGCAGGTGCTGCTGGTCAACGGCCCGCATTTGCCGAACATCGCGCCGCTCGTCATCGACAACGGACGCGGCAAGCGCTCGGCGACGCTCGATCTGCGGGAGGACGCGGGGCGCGACCAGTTGCGCGCGCTCGCCGGCGACGCGGACGTGTTCCTGCAGGCATACCGGCCCGGCGCGCTGGCCGCGCGCGGCTTTGCGCCCGAGGCGCTGGCGCAGTTGCGGCCCGGCATCGTGTGCGTGTCGATCTCGGCGTATGGGCACGCGGGGCCATGGGCGCAGCGGCGCGGCTTCGACAGCCTCGTACAGTCGGCGAGCGGCATTGCGTGGACCGAGAGCAGGGCCGTGCAGAGCGACGAGCCGAAGCATCTGCCGTGTCAGGCGCTCGACCACGCCACCGGCTACCTGGCCGCGTTCGGCGCGATGGTTGCGCTGGCCCGGCGGGCCACTGAGGGCGGTAGCTGGCACGTGCGCCTGTCGCTCGCGCAGACGGGACGGTGGTTGCAGTCGCTTGGGCAGATCGAGGACGGTTGGCGGGCGCCGGACCTCGGTATCGATCACGTGCAGGACTGTCTGGAGACGGTCGATTCACCGTTTGGCCGGGTGCGCGGGACCTCGCCCGCCGAGCGTCTGTCGGAGACGCCGCCGTTTTATGGCCGGCCGCCTGTGCCGGTCGGCACCGACGAGGCACGCTGGCTCGCGTGACCTACTTGCGCAACTCGGCGACGAAATCGTAGTAGTCGTTGCGGCAATAGGTGTCGGTCAGCTCGATCGCGCGCTGATCGGCGGTATAGCCGACGCGCGTGATCAGCAGCAGCGCCTCGTTAGGCGCGATGCTCATCTGTTGCGCAATTTCTTCGCTCGCGTTGACCGCGCGGAAATGTTGCAACGCGCGCACGATGCCGAGTCCGCGTTGCTCGAGGTAGCTGTACAGCGAATCGCCGATCGCTTGCGGATCGGGGATCACCGCGGCCGGAAAGGTCGAGTTTTCGACCGCCATCACAATGCCGTCGGCGAGACGCAGGCGCCGCAAGCGGGTCACCGCGGCGGCCGGCGACAAACCCAGCTGGATCACTTCGTCGCGATTGGCGGGCAGGATCTCGCGCGAGATCCATTGCGAACTTGGACTGAAGCCGCGCCGCCGCAGCATTTCGCTGAAGCTCGACAGGCGCGAGAGCGGATCTTCATAGCGCGGCGTAATAAAGCTGCCCGCCCCCTGGGTGCGGCGGATCAAGCCCTGTTCGACCAGCAGCGCGATCGCCTTGCGTGCGGTGATCCGCGAGACGCCGAGCGCGTCGGACAGGACTCGCTCGGACGGTAGCGCTTCGCCTGCGTTCCAGCGGTTTTCATGAATCGCGTTGCCGAGCTTGCGAGCGAGTTGCAGATAAAGCGGCGTATCGTTTTCCGGGTCCGGGCGCAGGTCGCGCCAGCGATCTTCCGAGGCAGAGTTCATGGGGCGGACGCAAGAAGGGCAAGCGGCAATTCTATGACATTGGCGCGTTGCGTTATAGCGGGCTTTTGCCTGGGAGGCGATTTGACATGCCTCCAGCGGATAAACTGGCACCGCCATCGGCTATTCGTTACCGACCCGCCGCAATCGAAGGAGCACTTATGACCACCGATATCGCCACCGTAAGCTTGCCCGACGGCGAGCGTATTCCGAAGCTGGGGCAGGGCACGTGGGAGATGGGCGAGCAGCCGGCGCGGCGCGGCGCCGAGATTGCCGCGTTACGCGCAGGCGTCGAACTCGGCATGACGCTCATCGACACCGCCGAGATGTACGGCGACGGCGCCACCGAAACCTTGCTCGGCGAAGCCCTGGCCGGATTGCGCGAGCGCGTGTTTCTGGTCAGCAAGGTGTATCCGCACAATGCCGGCCGGCGCGGCGTGCAGGCAGCGTGCGAGCAGAGCCTGAAGCGCCTGAAGACCGACCGGCTCGATCTGTATCTGCTGCATTGGCGCGGCTCCGTGCCGCTCGAAGAGACGGTCGAAGGCTTCGAGGCCTTGCGCCGGGCCGGCAAGATCCGCCATTGGGGTGTCAGCAATTTCGACACCGACGATATGGAGGAACTCATGTCGGTGCCGGGCGGGCAGGGGTGCGCGACCAACCAGATCCTCTATAACGTCGCGCGCCGCGGGCCGGAGTTCGATCTGCTGCCGTGGCTCGCCGGGCGAAACATGCCGGCGATGGCGTATAGCCCGGTGGACCACGCACGCTTGCCGAAGCGTTCGCCGCTTGACGACATTGCCGATGCCCGCGGCGTGTCGGTGTTTCAGGTGGCGCTCGCGTGGGTGCTGCAACAGCCGGGGGTGTTTGCGATTCCGAAGGCGGGGCGCGTCGAGCATGTGCGCGACAATTACCGTGCGCTCGAACTTCAACTAACGGCTGACGAGCGCGCGGCCATCGATGCGTACTTCAGGCCGCCGCGGAGCAGGCGGCCGCTCGAAATGCTATGAGTGCCGCCGATGCTGCGAACGCTGCCCGGCAACCGGTTCCGGCAGCGATTTTACGAGCGTTGCGTGGACTGCCGGCGCATGCGTGCCAGGACTCAATCGCAGTTCAATTGCAGGCGTGATGCAGGTGGACTGAGCCGAGCACTGCGACTTCGGCAGGGGTACGCCTCAACGAATCTTCGCTGACCTGCGCGGCATCGCCGACGAAGTCGTCGACGATCGACGAGACCGGCACGTTGCGCAAACACAATGACACACGTTGCGTTTCGTTGGCCGGCAGCGACGCGCGCTGACCGAGGAACAGCACGCCATATTGATACCCGTGGATGATGCCGCGTAACGCGCCGACGCATTGCGCCTGGGCGACGTTATCGGGCTTCTGCTTGCAGACCTGCATCAGCGACCAGGCGGAAAAGGACGGATCGACGGGAGGCGCGGCTTGCTGCTGCGCTTGCTGCTGAGCCGTTTGTGCCGCGGTTTGCGCCGCAGTTTGCGAATGAGCCAGGGCAGTGAAGCCAAGCGTTGCAGCCATCAGGAGGCCTGTGGCTGCGCGCGCTGCGGTGCGGGGGACATTTCGTTGCATGTTGTGTTGCCCTCATCTCGAACGTTGAATTTGATATGAGGGGATTGTCGTAGTTTGGTTCCTGCGGCCTCGGGCCGCGCCGGGTCTCGTGCAGTCAAGGATGCGTCTGGCTGGTTCAGCGCCCGGCCCTGGCGGTGACGCTCGACCGGGGGATCGAGGCGTCACCGCCGACGCTTGCCGGGAGGGGTCTGCCGAGCCGGAGGACATCGCGCGGGGTGGGAACGGATCGGGGGCTCCGTTCCCTTGGATCTAGTGTCCGCTACCGCCGCTGCCATTGCCACCGCCATTGCCGCCGCCACCCTTGCCTCCGTGTCCGCTACTGCCGAAGCCGCCGCCAAAGCCTCCGCCGAAGCCGCCACCGAAGCCACCACCGAAGCCACCACCAAAACCGCCACCGGGACCGCCGCCCATTCCGCCGCTGGGACCGCCGCCGCAACCGCAGCCGCCGCCCATTCCGCCGCCAGGGCCACCGCCACCGCCACCGCCACCGCCGCCGTTCCCACCACCGCCGTTCCCACCACCGCCGTTCCCACCACCGCCGTTCCCACCACCGCCGTTCCCACC
>DASZIR010000114.1:0-33796 GCA_035948995.1 Paraburkholderia sp.
GGCAGATCGGCGGAAGGGACTGAGGATTGCGCGTCGCATCGCTACGGATGCTGGCGACAGATTTCTGTAGATGCTCAGCGAGCTGATCGACCGTGAGTAGCGCTTGCATGGACATTGGCCCCTTGTTTGCGCCATGTCACATTTGTGCACACAGCGGCGTTGGTTAGCTGATGTATGCAAGGTTGACTCTTAGGGTCACTGAAATCTCGGTAGAGACACGAAGTGTTTTCTACCAATGAGCCCGCGCGATTTCGAACCACTGCGCGGCGCCACAAATCTGCCACACCTCGTGTGCAAAGACCTGCGCCGGAATGCAAAACAACGCACTACATCGCAAGACGTAGTGCGTTGTTTTTATTGAGATTTTTGGTGGAGAGGAGGAGGATCGAACTCCCGACCTTCGCATTGCGAACGCGACGCTCTCCCAGCTGAGCTACCCCCCCAACGACCAAATGATTCTAGCACAAGGTTTTTCGGGTTTGCCAAGCGGCAACGCATGGCAAAAGGTCATTTCGACGGTGCTCCGGCGAGCACCCAGCCGACCACTGTCCGGATATCCACATCGTTCATCGCCGGGTGCGCGGGCATCGGAATCGCGCCCCAGACCCCGGAGCCGCCGTCCTTCACCTTGCTCGCCAGCTTCACCGGCGCCTGCGCGTCACCTTTGTACCTGGCGGCGATCTGCTGGAACGACGGCCCGACGAGCTTGCGGTCAACCGCATGACAACCCATGCACGCGTTGGCGCGCGCGATCGTCTGACCGCGCGGCACATCGTCGGCCTGCGCGGTCGAAACCAGCCCGGACAGCGCCAGCACCGCGCTCACCGCCAGCACGCCGCGCACGACACTTACGCCCCGCTTCATTGGCTGACTTGCGGATTGCCCGGATGCGCCGAGCTCGAATTCGTCACCGGCGCCGGCGCCTGCTGATCGAGCGGACGTGCGCTCACCGACGCATCCGGTACCGCGCCGACCGTCGCATCGGTCGTCGGCGGCGGAGCAGCCGGAGCGCTTGCCGCGGCCGCCGTCGCCGCCGTCGCGTCTTCCGGCAGGATGTACTGGAACACCTTCACGACCTGCGCCACGCCGGGTACATGGCTCGCCACGTCGGCACCGGTTGCGCCTTCGTTGCGGGTGACGAGGCCCATCAGATACACCGAGCCGTTCTCGCACACCACCTTGAAGTTGTTCGCCGAAATATTCTTCTCGGCGATCAGCGCGGTCTTCACCCGGGTTTCAAGATACGAGTCGTTGGTGCGCGACGACAAATCGCTCGCCGGCGCAATCGTCAGTTCGTTGACGATCGCGTTGACGTTGTTGAGGCTGCGCACGATCTGCTCGGCCTTCTGCTTCGAAGCGTCGTCTGGCACTTCGCCGGTCAGCAGCACGCGGCGATTGAACACCGTCACATTGACGTGGGCCTGCTGCGGCAGATTCTGGCTGATCTGCGCGAGCGATTTCACCTGAATCTCGCGGTCTTCAGTCTGCGCGCCAAGCGTGCGCCGGTCAGTCGCCATCAACGCGCCGCCACCAGCAGCGCCGGCCACCAGCAGGAAGCAACCCTGTAACGTCGCGGACAGCCCTGCTGCCAGCCCCAGCACCAGTGTGGTCCTCACCAATGTCGTCTTGATGCGAAATACGCTCATCAACTAGCTCTCCTTCGGAATCAGTCTTCGCCCAGCAACATGGCATCGATGCCGTCGCACAGACAATGGATGGTCAGCAAGTGCACTTCCTGAATGCGCGCAGTGCGATCGGACGGCACGCAAATGTGAATGTCGGTGTCGGCCAGTACCTCATGCGCTTTGCCACCGCCCTTGCCGGTCAGCGCCACGACGATCATCTCACGCTCGTGCGCGGCCTCGATCGCGGCCAGCACGTTCGCGGAATTGCCCGAGGTCGTGATGGCCAGCAGCACGTCGCCGGGCTGGCCAAGCGCCCACACCTGCTTCGAGAAAATCTGCCCGAAGGAGTAGTCGTTGGCGATGGCGGTGAGGACGGAGGTGTCGGTGGTCAGCGCGATCGCGGGCAGGCCGGGCCGTTCGCGCTCGAAGCGGCCAATCAGTTCAGCAGCGAAATGTTGTGCGTCGGCCGCGGATCCGCCGTTGCCGCACGCGAGAATGCGGTTGCCGTTGGCAAGCGCCATAAACATCGTGTCGATCGCAGCGGCGATCGGCATCGACAGGGTTTCGAGGGCTTCGAGTTTGACTGCCGCGCTGTCGCGGAAGTGCTGTTGAATGCGTTCGACTGACATCGAGTCTCTATCTTTTACCGCGTATGGGCCGCTGCGCGGCCCTGTTGTGAAGACATGTTGTTGTGGCTGGCCGTGCGGGCGACGCCCTTGCGTGAACGACGCTGCAAAATACGCTACACCATACCGCCCGCATGCGAGCGCAAGTTTATCGCACTCAAGCGCGATCTCCGCACCGCGAGTCAGACTTCGTTGGCGCGAAACGCATCGCGCACCCAGACAAGCCGGCCCGCCTCAAAGGCGATGACGTCGAAACGGCAAGCCGGCACGACGCTCACGCGCGAGGCGAGATAGTGCTGCGCGGCGCGCACCAGCCGTAGCCGGTTTTGCCAGCCGACGCTCGCGGCAGCGCTGCCGTACTGGCGCCACGCGCGGGCGCGCACTTCGACAAACACCAGTGCGCCGTCGCGATCGCGCATCACGAGGTCGATCTCTCCGCCGCGGCACACCACGTTGCGCGCGACTAAGCGCAAACGCTGCCGCTGCAGGAACACCAGGGCACGCGCTTCGAAGGTCGCTCCGACGTCTTTGGACCCCGCCCGCCCCGAAAAGTTGTGGGCGGCGGGCGCCGGTGCGGCGCGGGCGGGCTCGCGCGAGCGGCACGGGTTACCTTTGGCACGCGCGTCATCTTCGCCGCGCACGCCGCCCCCTCCCCACGAGCCGTTCTCGCCGCTCACACCCACCGAACCCCGTGCCGCTGCGTGGCACAATGTCGGCCTTGCCCTGTCTGTCTGCGTCTTCTGCCTCATGACTCCTCTCTCCGAACTCGCGCAAGGGCAGCAGTACCCTGCTGCCGCGCTCTATGTGGTGGCGACGCCGATCGGCAACGTCGCGGACATCACGCTGCGCGCGCTGCACGTGCTCGGACTGGTGGACCGCATCGCCGCCGAGGACACGCGCAACACCGGCCAACTGCTGGCACGCTACGGCATCTCCAAGCCGCTCCTCGCCGTGCACCAGCACAACGAACGTGCCGCGGCACTGCGCATCGTCGAGCATCTGCAGGCCGGCGAGCGGGTGGCGTATGTCTCCGATGCCGGCACGCCCGGCATCTCGGACCCCGGCGCAAAACTCGTCGACGCCGTGCGCGAAGCCGGCCTGCCGGTGATTCCACTGCCCGGCGCGAGCGCACTCGCCACGGCGCTCAGCGCCGCGGGCGATTGGGTCGCGACCTTCTCCTTCTTCGGCTTTTTGCCGCCCAGGGCAAAGCAGCGGGCCGCCACGCTGCAGCCGCTTGCGACGCATCCGCACGCGATGGTCTTCTACGAGGCGCCGCACCGCATCGTAGAAACCGTCGAGGCGCTGGCCGTTGCATTCGGCGGCACGCGCAAATTGCTGATCGCACGTGAGCTGACCAAGTTACATGAGGCGCTCTATCGCTGCACCCTGGCCGAAGGGCCAACGTGGCTGGCAGCGGACCCGAACCGGCAGCGCGGCGAGTTTGTGCTGGTCGTTGAGGGTGCGCCGGCGCAGGCCGCAGGCGAGCACGATCACGACGCGCTGCTGGGCATCCTGCTGGAAGAGTTGACGGTGAGTAGCGCGGCGAAGGTCGCGGCCGCCATCACGGGGGCATCGCGCAACGCGTTGTACACGCGCGCACTGGCGCTGAAGAAAGAGGAATAGACAGTCTGAAAAGACCGAAGGGCCGCGCAAGCGGCCCCTTTCGGAAACGAGCGCCCGGCAGAGCAACCGCTCGTCAGGCGTGACACGCGCAGGTACGCGCGCCACCGCCGCAGTCACATCATTTGACGTCGTTCGAGTTCGACGCCAGCATTTCGGCCCGTTCAGCCCTGGCTTCCTGCTGCGTCAACCCTTCAATCTGCACGCGCGCCGTGCCGGCATGCTGCATGCCTAGCGCGGTAGCGGCCGCCAGTGACAGATCGATCACCCGGCCACGCGCGAACGGACCGCGGTCGTTGATCCGCACCACCACCGAGCGCGAGGTGGCAGAATCGGTCACGCGGACGTACGACCCGAGCGGCAGCGTGCGGTGGGCTGCCGTGAGCGCATGCATGTCATACCGTTCGCCGTTCGCCGTGCGACGGCCGTGGAAGAACCTGCCGTACCAGGATGCGCGACCGGTTTCGCGGAAACCGGCCACGTTGGGCCCCTTCTCGGTGAGGGGCTGAGCATCGGCCAGCGCCGTACCGGTCGCGTCGGATGATGGCGTGGCAGCGCTGCCGAACGCCTGCGGCGCGAAGGCGCCGGCGCCGCCCGCCTGTGCGCTCGTGGTGCCGAGCGGCGAGTTGCCCGCCTGATTCGCCGCGTTCGGGGGCACTGCGCACCCGGCGAGGACAAAAAAGGCAAAAAGACTCCCGATACTTCGGGATGACCGAGTTTTCATAAGACGTGCAATCACAAAGTCGAGCCGCATCACGCAATGGCTGCGTGTTGCTGCGACTCCGACGGAACGCGGACGTCCACGCGCCGCGCAGAAATGCGCAGTACGCCGAAGCCCGCACGCGGCACACTCTGCCGCTACCGCACGGTTAGTTTTCACGTCTGGCGCAACCTGTCCCCGGCAGCCTGACCAGACCCCACAAGCCGCCATCGAACGTGGCAATCACGTTCTTGCGCCCCAAACAACGGCACGCAGGAACGGCGGCGTAGGCCCCACCCAGCGTCACGGCGGTAGGCCGTAGCAGGCGCGCGGCGCCTGGCTGGACGAGACGTGCGCATCGGACGCATCCGATGCTGGATTTGCCGTCGACTACAGCGACGGCACTTACTTGACGGCGATCATCGCCCCATTTTCAATGGGGACGCATCGCCCTGTGGCAGCACGGTCTCCCGTACACAATGGGGCCATTATACCCAAAACATATTTTCGGGATGCCAAGCGCCCGATAGCTTTGATGAATTTTCACTATTGATGCAAAAATAGGCATTACGCAGAGGCCATTTGGCGGATCGGCGGGCCCCCGTCCGCGCCGGTACAATCAACGTTTTTGCAGCGGCGCACCCTCCTCCATGAAAGTCACTTTGATCCCCGTCACGCCGTTCCAGCAGAACTGTTCGCTGCTCGTTTGCGAGGCGACGGGCCGCGCCGCCGTCGTCGACCCGGGGGGCGATCTCGAGCTCATCCAGGGTGAGGTGGCGCGCCAGAATGTGTCGGTCGAAAAGGTTTTTTTGACGCACGGCCACATCGATCATTGCGCAGGTGCGAAGACGCTTGCCGCTCACTACGGTGTGCCAATCGAAGGCCCGCATCCTGACGAACGCTTCTGGCTCGACAAGCTGCCTGATCAGAGCACGCGCTTCGGCTTTCCGGCCGCGCAAGCCTTTGAACCGGACCGCTGGCTGCAGGACGGCGACACGATCCAGTTCGGCAACGAGATGCTCGAGGTCTATCACTGCCCCGGCCATACGCCCGGTCATGTGATTTTCTTTAGCCGCGCGCACCGGCTCGCGCTGGTCGGCGACGTGCTGTTTGCCGGCTCCATCGGGCGCACCGATTTTCCGCGTGGCAACCATGCCGACCTGATTCGCTCGATCCGCGAGAAGCTGTGGCCGCTTGGCGACGACGTCACCTTCGTGCCCGGTCACGGGCCGACCTCGACGTTCGGCGCCGAACGCCGCACGAACCCCTACGTCGCGGACGGAGTGAGTGCATGAGCGCTGAAATCTACGTGAGCACGGATATCGAAGCGGACGGTCCAATCCCCGGTCCGCATTCGATGCTCAGCTTCGCCTCCGCCGCGTACACCGAAGACAAGCAACTGATCGGCACTTTCTCGGCCAACCTCGAGGTGCTGGAAGGCGCAAGCGCCCATCCGATCCAGGAAGCGTGGTGGAAAACCCAGCCCGAGGCATGGGCCGCCTGCCGCCAGGATCTGCAGCAGCCGGCCGCGGCGCTGGTCGCGTACGTGGAATGGGTCGAGGCATTGCCCGGCAAGCCGGTTTTCGTGGCGATGCCGGCCGGCTTCGATTTCACCTTCATGTTCTGGTACATGATGCGTTTCACGGGGCGCTGCCCGTTCTCGTGGTCCGCGCTCGACATCAAGACCCTGGCGTTCGCCATGACCGGCCTGCCTTACCGGAAGTGCATCAAGCCGCGCCTGCCGCAGCGCTGGTTCGACGATCACCCTCACACCCACGTCGCGCTCGACGACGCGATCGAACAGGGCGCCCTGTTCTGCAACATGCTGGCCGAACTGCGTGCCACCCAGGCAGCCGCGGCAGAGGCAGAGGCAGCGGCAAAAGATGGGGACGGCTCAGGGCAAAAAGCCGCTGTCAAACCAGCAAATTAGGTAATCTCCCTCGTCAGAGCCGTTTTACATTGCGTTTATTTTTCGCGGCCTCTACCATTAGGACCATGGCGACGCCAACGGAGGCGCAGTTGACACTCGATACGTTCTCTCAAAAGATCCTGCGCCTGTTGCAGCTTGACGCTCGCCGTTCCGTGCAGGAGATCTCCGACCAGGTTGGCCTGTCCAGCACGCCGTGCTGGCGGCGGATCAAGGATATGGAGCAATCGGGGGTGATCCAGCGCTACACGGCACTGCTGGATCGCGAAAAGCTCGGACTGCACGTGTGCGCGCTCGCGCACATCCATCTGACGCGGCACACCGAAGGCGGGGTCGAACAGTTCGAACGGGAGATCGCCACCTGTCCCGAAGTGACCGAGTGCTACAGCACGACCGGCGAATCCGACTACATCCTGAAGATCGTCGCGCCGGACATCAAGGCCTACGACGCATTCCTGCACGAGCGCATCTTCAAGATTCCAGCGGTCGCGCAGGTGCGCACGAGTGTCGTCCTGCGCGAAATCAAGTTCGATACGCAACTGCCGCTTTGAGATTCCGATTGATCGCGGCAACCCGGATCGGACTCCGGGGCTGCCTCGTCTACACGACGTCGTGACGCTCGGGCGTCGGCTGGGTTGATGCTTCAGTGCCTGCCCCCGGGTCCATCGCTCTTCCCACGCTGACACGGCGAGCACCGAGCCTGTTCTTCAGTCCTGCGAGATCGAGGTGTGCCAACCGCTGCGCATCGCTTTCATGGGCATCAGGCGCGCTGGATGACAACGTCACATCAACATCGAGTCCGGTGCTCAGGTAGTGAATGGTCACCCCGGCCGCCCGCTCCCCGTGTTCCGCGAGAGCGGCCTCGACTTCCGCGACAACGCGCTCGCGAGGCGGCAAATTGACCGGGGGCCGCGCCAGCGCGTCGTTTTCCGGATCGACGTGGATCAGTGCATCGAGCACGCGGCTATCGGTCAGCACACGCGAGCGCGCCGACTCGGCAATGTAGTGACCTTCCGACACGGAGATCAGCGGATCGACCAGGATGTGCGCATCGACGAGCGCGAAGTCGCCCATCTTTCGGGTGCGCAGTTCATGCACGTCGCGCACGCCCGGGGTCGACATCAGAAGCTTGCGTACATCGGCGGTGGCAGCATCGTCGAGCGCGCGGTCCGACAGATCCTGCAGGGCATCCCAGCCGAAGGTCCAGCCCATGCGCGCGACCATGAAACCGACAATGGCCGCCGCAATCGGATCGAGAAGCCGCACCCCGGCGAGACTGCCGATAATGCCGAGCGCCACTACCAGCGACGATGCGGCATCCGAACGCGCATGCCACGCATTGGCAATGAGCATGGCCGAGCGCACGCGTTGGGCTTCGCGCAGCATGTAGCGAAACAGCGCCTCTTTCGATACGAGCACGAGCACCGCCACTACGAGCGCGCTGATATGGACCGCCGGAATGTTCTGCAAATCGGCCAGACGGGTTCCGGCACGCCACAGCATGCCAACGCCGACGGCAATAAGCAGTGCGCCAAGAAACAGCGAAGCAACTGTCTCGTAGCGGCTGTGACCGTAATTGTGATCGGCATCCGGTTCCGCGCCGCTGTGCCGATTGGCAACCAGTACGACAAAATCAGAAACGAGATCGGCAAGCGAATGCACGCCGTCGGCAACGAGGGCCTGAGAGTGGGCAATCACGCCGATGACGATTTGCAGCGCCATCAACACCATATTGAGCACGATACTGACAAACGTGCTTTTGCGCGCGACCTGGTGTTTTTCCGCGGATTGGGCGGCGAGAGTGGCAGTCATGTGAGCGGGTGGGATTTTTGATACCTGAATTCTAACCGCTGCCTTGCGACAATCCGCTTAATCCCATAAATTTCTCTTTTAAATCAGATGCTTATCTAAACGGTAAGCATTCGCGTTCCGCACTCGACGCAATACGTTTCACAGGCGATGCGAGTGGCGGCGTCCACGCGAAAAAAAACCGCGCACCTAAAGATTGCGCGGTTCTTTGGCCGACGGTGCGCCATAGCGCCCACCGGGTGCGACAATTAACGCTGGATCAGAAACTTCTCACGATCCTGGCCTGCAATCCAACGCGGCGGCTTACCACGGCCGGACCACGTACTGCCACTATCCGGATCGCGGTATTTCGGCGCGACGCCGGCACGCGGGCGCCCCACTTTGGTATTCTTGCCGCGGCCGCCACCGAGCTCGGCGAGCGTGATGCCATAGTCGGCCATCTTCTGCTTGATCTCGTTCAACACTTCCGCGTATTCACGCGACTTTGCTTCTTCGATCTGCTGTTCCAGCTTCTCTCGCTGTGCGAGTAGTTCCTTGTAGGAAGACATAGGTTCCCTTGTGGTTTAGATAAATGACTGCCAGTCTGAAGCCGGCTTGCCCTTTGAAAGGTGTTCATGCCTCGGAATTTGCAGGCGAGATTAACACAAAATAGAAAGCATGGAAAAGTCGAATTCTTAAATTAATTATCTTTCGTTTCAAAAAATTTCCAGAAGCGTTGGGACTACCAAGCCTTTCATTTACTTGTTTTTTCGCAAGCCACGGAAAACCATGCCGACTCTGAAGTAAATCCCGCCATTAATTCCCAAATTATGAAAATTAATATGTGATTTGAGCGAAAACATTTCATGACATGAAAGCTTTCGAAGTAAGTAGCGCATCAAAATGAAGTAAATAGTCCGGATGCATCAAAATATCAGTGTTTTCCCGCAATAGTCGCGCTCACGAGTCGTGCAAATGTCGCGCCATGCAATCTTCTAGTGCCGCATGCAAGGAATCGGCATCATGGGCCACTGTGTCGAACGCGAAGCGGGTTCGTGAGCCGCGTATCTTCAAATCGGCACCGTAGCGGTCGACCCCGATCAAGTCGAGATGTTGGGCGCGTTGCGGATGCCGCTCGAAGAACTCCAGCAACGCACACTCTTCTTCGAAAGCGAGCGGCTCGAGCGGATCCAGTTCATTGCCGTCGAGCCAGCCCATTGCGCCAAAGCCGCCGATGTAACGCAGCCGCTCCAGGGCCATCACCCAGAAGCCGAAGTCGCCCAACGCCAGGTAACGCTCGGCGTCCGGGTGATAGCGCAGGTAACGGTGCACCACCGCAGGCCGCGGATCCACGCTTTCGAACAGGCCAAGCAGCGTGACCCGCTGGCCGTTGAGGACGTCGCCATCCGGCGCGTAGGCCACCAGGAATCCGGCACGCGGATCGGCCAGCAGGTTACGGGTATGCTCGGCAAGGCCGCTCACGAGGATCGTCGGACGGTGCCGTGGGTCCGGCGCGAACGGCAAGATTGTCGGATACGGGAAGCCCTCCGGCTGGCGCGAGTGAGTCGCAAGCGTGCCGGTAGCGGCCTGATGCAGCAGATGAAGCGGAGCGTGAGCGGGAATATGCAAGTGCGCGTCCTCGATGGATGGCGAGCCGCCAGCCGCTGCAGCGGCGCGCTCGTGGGTCTGGATAGAAGAGATATTAGTCCAGGGCACTCCAGCAGGACTGCGCGTGCTTCGATAGAATCGGAGATTCGCTTTCAGCCGGCTTTCTCCCGGCGTGCTGCCATTTCCCGTGTTTCGTATTCCGCCAACGAGACTTTCGTGTCCGACCGCCCATCCGATTTCTCCGCGCTTCCCGCCGCCCACCGCGATTTGCCCGCCGCCTCGCTGCGTCGCGCCCGTCTCGCGACGATGGCCGTCTTCTTTATCGCCGGGATGATGTATGCGTCCTGGGGGGTGCACGTGCCAACCGTCCGCGACCGCTTCCACCTGAATCCGGCGATGCTGTCCGTCGCGCTGCTGGCCGTGGCGGGCGGTTCGATCACCGCGATGGCAACCAACGCGTCGTGGATTGCCCGCGTCGGCACGCGCCGCGCATGCCTCGCCGGCGGACTCACCATGTCGGTCTGCGCGGCACTGATTCTCGTCGTGCCGGCCTACTGGATGCTGCTGATCGTGCTGGCCATCTTCGGCGCGGGTATGGCTACGCTCGATGTGGCGATGAACGCCGAAGCGAGTGCGGTCGAGCAGGCGATCGGCCGGCCAATCATGTCGTCGTTACATGGCATGTTCAGCGTCGGCGGGATGGTGGGCGCGGCCGTGGGCGGCGCATTGCTGTCGCGTGGGATGGCGCCCGCGGTGCATCTCACGCTGGCCGCCGCGCTGAGCGCGCTTGTCCTGTTGACCGCATGCCCGGCGGTTTTGCCGCACGTGCCGCACGCCGACCATCCGGATGCCGCGACGCCGCGGGCCAATCGCTGGCGCTCTCCTGCGCTTTGGGCGCTCGGGGCGACGGCACTCGTCGCACTGATCGCCGAAGGGGCGATGTACGACTGGGCCACCGTCTACATGCGCGATGTCGTGTTCGCGACACCGGCGCTCGCGAGCGCCGCCTACGCGGCGTTCTCGGGTGGCATGGCAGCAGCCCGCTTTGCCGGCGACGCCGTGCGCGCCCGTTTCGGCGCCCCGCAACTGGTGATGGCGAGCGCGTCGCTCGCCTGCGCGGGAATGGTCGGCGCCCTGTTGCTGCCTTATCCACTAGCCGCGTTGACCGGCTTCACGCTGATGGGCCTGGGGCTGGCGAACATGATGCCGGTGCTGTTCGCGGCCGCAGCGAGGGTTGAGGGCATTCACGCAGCCGAGGGGCTCGCCCACGTCGCGGGGCTGGCGTACTTCGGACTGCTGCTCGGGCCCGTGATCATTGGCGGGGTGGCGCAGCTGACGACTCTGCCCATTGGCCTGTCGGTGGTGGCGGTGTGCGCGGCGTTGATCGCGTTCGCCGGACCCAAGGTGTTGCGCCGTTTGAAAATCTGATGAAGACCGGCGCACCAAGCCAATGAGCGGCGCGTGCGAAAACAGGCTAGCGGCAGCGCCAACCTGCTGGCACCGGTCACCGGTCTGCTCTCACTGACGTGCGGACGACCGGGGCCACCACAGGCAGCGGCCCCTCGGGCGGCGGGCTGCTCGGAGGTCTCGGCGGGTTAACAACGAAAAAATAACCCACGAAAAAATAACGACAGTAAAAAAAGCAGTACCAGCGGGACGGCGGGCCGGGTAACCGGCCCGCCGTTTTTATTGCGTGGGAGAAAACGGAGCCAGTCATCGAAACGGCGCCTGGCACGCCTACAGTTCGTGATAGGTGTCGTAGGTATTGCAGAAATCGTTGCGCACCAGGAAGTTTGTGTAGGTCATGGTGACGGACGCCTCGAGCCCTTCAACGTAGTGCCACCATCCAATCGGCAGAAACAGCAGTTCGCCGGGCGCGAGTGTGCATTCGATCAGGTTCGCCTGCTGCATGGCGGGAAAACGCGCGAGATCGACCGCGCTGCCGTCCACCATTGAATAACAGTGCAGGTGGTTATACACGTATGGCGTATCCGACATGGGAATGAGCTTGACACGCTTGCGTCCGATTACCTGCGCCATGAAGTTGTTAGTCAGATCATGGTGAAACGGCGTCCTGGTACCGGCCGGACCGAACCAGAAAAATCCGGTATCCGGCGATTCAGGATCGAGATACTCGCGGATCGCTGGGGCATCCGGCCATAACGCCGCAAGTGCCACGCGATTATGTGACGTGTTGTTGGCCGTCATATAAAAGTCATTGGTGACGCCACTGCGTTCGACCAGATCGACGTAATCGCGAAACGGCATGGTTCGCTTCAGATTCGGCTGGTTGACTTCGTAGTCCGGATCGGAATCGCGGCCGGACTGCACTTCAACCTGGCAATCGCCGCAACGCGCGCGAAAGTAGTCGAAGTTCCATTGCGTGCGTGCCGGCCACGAATCGAATGCACCGGTGATAATCACCGGCCGGTTCTGAAAGTAGTACTGCTCAAAGAACTCGTCACGCGACAGGCGCTCGCGGCGTTCGACCTCGCCGCCGCTCGCGCGCATGCGGCTCAGCGCGCCGTACACGGATAAGGTCCAGTCGCGCTTGCGCAAACGATTGCGCAGACGTGCGCCACCCTGAAGATAAGGACTCGCAAGCGCGGTGTTGATTTCAAGCGCCGCTTCATCGGCATTGAAACCCTGCTCAAGCAGCGCCGCATGCAGTGCAGGCGGTGGCGCGCCCAGCAAAAGATTTTCAGCTATCCAGCGGCGCCAGTCGTCGATCGATCGGGTCACGGCACTCTCCTGCGTCGATTCGTCCGATCGTTAGCGTCTCATGCAGGCGCCCAAAAGAAAAGGCACGCGTTCGTGAAAACGCGTGCCTTCTGTCATCCGGGACGCAACAGGCGAAACCACCTGCGCGTCATGCGGCAGATACTTACATCTTGACCACGTCCAGCAGCGTCTTCTTGCCGCCCTTGTAGTCATACAGCGAGATCACGCCGTGCTGCAGGTCGCCGTGCGCATCAAACGTCGTTTCGCCGATCACACCCTTGTAGTCGGTCGTCGGCATCTGTGCCAGGATCTTCGCCGGATCGGTCGAGTTGGCACGCTTCATCGCGTCGACGATGATGTACACAGCGTCATACGTGAACGGAGCGTAGATCTGGATCGGTTGGCCAAAGCGCTTTTCGTACTTCGCTTCGAACGCCTTGCCGCCAGCCATCTTCTCGAGCGCCATACCGGCTTCCGAGCAGACGATGTTGTCGGTTGCGTCGCCGGCCAGGTCCGACAGCTTGTCGGTACACACGCCGTCACCTGCCAGCACCTTCGCACGCAGGCCGAGCTGCTTGGCTTGCTTGGCGAACGGGCCGCCGGTGGCGTCCATGCCGCCGTACATGATCGCGTCAGGGTTTTCGCCCTTGATCTTCGTCAGAATGGCGCGGAAGTCGACAGCCTTGTCGTTGGTCGCGTCATGCGACATCACGTTCAGGCCGAGCGACTTGGCGGTCTTCTCGAACTCGTTTGCCAGACCCTGGCCGTAGGCGGTCGAGTCGTCGACGATCGCGACGCTCTTCACCTTCATATCCTTGGCTGCGTAGTTAGCCAGTGCCGGGCCCTGTTGTGCATCGGTCGCCACGACGCGGTACGTCGTCTTGAAGCCCTGCAGCGTGTAAGCCGGGTTCGTTGCCGACGGCGAGATCTGCACGATGCCTGCATCGCTATAGATCTTCGAAGCCGGAATCGACGTGCCCGAGTTCAAGTGGCCGACCACTGCGACAACCTTGTCGTCAACCAGCTTCTGAGCAACCTGAGTTGCCGTACGCGGGTCAGCCGCGTCGTCTTGTGCGTCGAGTTGCAGCGTAACTTTCTGGCCGCCAATCGTCAGACCCTTGGCGTTGATTTCTTCAACCGCCAGACGGGCGCCGTTTTCGTTGTCCTTACCCAGGTGAGCAATACCGCCGGTAAGCGGTGCGACGTGGCCGATCTTGACGACCTCGTCCGCCACCGCGCCCGTTGCCAACGACGCAAACAACATGGCCGCAGCGCTGATCGGCAACAGCTTTTGAATCTTGATGTTCATATAAGTCTCCAGTTTCGGTCCCAAAAACAACGTAATCGCCCTGTGCCCCCGCTTCCTTCTCGTGTCGCTCAGTCCCGTGGACGACCACGCCGGTTGCATCGTTTATGCACTTGGCCAGCACGTGAACCAACCTGTTTGTGGCAGGCGGCTATGCGTACTTGCGCGCAAGTGTAGGCTATCAAATTAATTTGTGGGATTTTTTTGAGTAAGTGGGATGAACACCAATAGCGTTTATCCCACAAGGTCGAATGAGGAGGGGCTGCGCACCCCGGAAATCACCAGCCCATGCGGGTTTCCGCTAAGCGGGGTGCTTTTTTGCCGGGGCGGCTTAAAGGTTTTACAGGCCAATACCGTTAATGGGCCGAATAAGGATTGAGCGGCGCAAACGATTACGCAACACTGCGAGCGTGTTCGCCCGGTCAACCTTCCAGGGCCGCGATGCCGGCTGCCACAGCACGCCATTCAGCGTCGAGTTGCCCGACCAGTTCGGCCGCCCCCAACCCCTCGCCGCGCTTTTGCCCGAGCGCTGCGCCCTGGCCCGACCACAGCGACAGATAGTCGCCATTGTTCACCCGGCCCGCCGCCTGGCGCAGCTCCTGGGTGAGCGCATTCTGCACCGGGTAGGGAGCGATGCTTTCAGCATCTTCGCTGAGTCGCTGCATGAGCGGATTACGTATGCCGCGCGCATGCCGCCCGGTAATTGCGCGGGTCACGGAAGTGGCGTTGTCCGGCGCCGATCGCACACGGGTTTTCCAGTCAGAAGGGATCGCGCTCTCGGCGCACGTAAGGAAGGCAGTGCCCATCTGTGCGGCCTGTGCGCCAAGGGCGAGCGCAGCGACGATACCGCGCCCGTCCATGATGCCGCCGGCGGCCAGCACCGGCAGGCCCGTCGCGTCGACGAGTTGCGGCACCAGCGCCATCGTGCCGACCAGCGCGTCTTCGAAGCGGCCGATGAAGGTGCCGCGATGGGCGCCGGCCTCGGCGCCTTGCGCAGCGATCGCATCGGCGCCGATGTCGCGCCAGGCCAGTCCTTCGGCAACATGCGTCGCGGTACCGATTACATAACTGCCCGCTGCGTGCAGGCGCTCGATATCCTGCGCCGGGATCAGCCCGAACGTGAAGCTCACCACCGGCACGCGCAATTCAATCAGCATCTCCAGTTGTGCACGGAAGTCGGGGGCGTAGCGTTCGAGTGGCTTGCCGGGCGGCAGGCCCAGTTCGACGCGCAACGGATCAATTGCACCGAGTGCGCGGCGCACCGTAGCGTCATCGGGCGCGGCCGGCTCTAGTACAAACAGATTCACACCGAACGGCCGCCCGGTCAGGGCACGAATCGCCGCCACTTCACTGGCGATTTTCTCCGCGGCGAAGGGCGCTGCCGCGAGAAACCCCAGTGCGCCGGCATTCGATACGGCGGCGACCATCGCCGGCGAGGTCGGTCCGCCCGCCATCGGCGCCTGGACAACCGGCACACTCAGATTGAAGCGTTCAGCAAACGGTGAGGCAAAACGGCGCGTATTCATGATGGGTTCCTTTCCGCTCGGGCGCTCACACGATACGTGAGCCGATGTTGCGGACTCTACTCGCGCACCGCACGGCCGAACAATGAATAATTGAGAACGTTCCGATCGTCCCATGAGAAAGCAGCGCTCGGGCGCGTCCCGCAGCGCCGCGCCCGGTCTCGCTGCGCCGCCTTTCTTTTAGTGGCAAACTGACCGCCCGCTGCGGGTATTGTCCGCAGGCACCCACCGTAACTTGAAGGAGAGCGACGTGAGCGTGACTTCCCAATGGATCGACATTCCGGCAGGCAATGAGAGCTTCGAAGGCTATCTGGCGCTGCCCAAAGGCGGCAAGGGGCCGGCCGTTATCATCATCCAGGAAATCTTTGGTGTGAACAGCCATATCCGCGCGGTCGCCGACCAGTACGCACAAGATGGCTACGTGGCGCTCGCGCCGGACATCTTCTGGCGCACCCAGCCGCGCGTCGAATTGACGTACGCGGGCGCGGATCGCGACAAGGGCATTGAAATCATGCAGAAGACCGACGTCGGCCTCGCCGTAGCCGACATTGGCGCAACCGCTGCCGCGCTGCGCGCGATGCCCGAAGTGACCGGCAAGGTCGCCGCCATCGGCTACTGCTTTGGCGGGCGGCTCGCCTATCTGGCCGCGGCGCAAAACACGATCGACCTCGGCGTGAGTTACTACGGCGGCGGGATCCAGAACCTGCTCGACGAAGCCGCGAAGATCAAGGTGCCGATGCAGTTCCACTACGGCGAGCTCGATCAAGGTATTCCGATGTCGGCCGTGGGTCAGGTACAGGAACGATTCGCCGGCCGTGGCGACGCGGAATTCCACATCTATCCGAACGCCGATCACGGCTTCAACTGCACCGACCGCGCGTCGTACAACCAGCACGCCGCCGCGCTCGCGCACGGCCGCACACTGGTGTTCCTCGGCGAACATATCTGAGAGCGCCCCCAAACCTGTCGCTTCGCGCCAGGCCCCCCGAGGGGGTCAAAAAAACCTGGGACGGCCCGGCGTTTGCTTGAGAGTCAGTTACCCTAGAGACGCGGCGCGCCGTGATGACGCGCCGCATGCAGCTGCGTCACCGGCAAACGCGTGACAGGCGAGGCGTTGCGCAACTGCAAAGTTGCGGGATACGCGGCGCACTGTCGCCCACCTAGTTACTGTCCAAACGGGGCACATCCGGCGTGTTATCAGACTACCTTGCCCATGACGCGATCGGCCTTGCCGAGCTGGTCCGGACCCGCGAAGCCAGTGCGCGCGAGCTGCTCGACATCGCCATCTCGCGCGCCGAAGCGGCCAACCCCGCCATCAATGCAATCGTCCTCAAGGACTACGACGCGGCGCGTCGACGTGCCGCGCCAGATCGTTCGCACGAACTCGGTAACGGACCGCTCGCGGGTGTCCCCTATCTGATCAAGGATCTCGGCGCGCCGGTTGCGGGGTTGCGGATGTCGATGGGCAGCCGCCATTACCGGCACTTCATACCCAGCGAAGACGCGCCGGTCGTCGCGTTGGCGCGCGCCGCCGGGCTCAACATCTTTGCCAAGACGAGCACCTCGGAGCTTGGCCAGATGCCCTACACGGAACCCGAACTGTTCGGCCCCTGCCGCAACCCGTGGAGCCTCGACCACACGCCGGGCGGCTCGAGCGGTGGCGCAGCGGCCGCGGTAGCCGCGGGCATCGTGCCGGTAGCGCATGCGTCCGACGGCGGCGGCTCGATCCGCATTCCAGCTTCCTGCTGCGGCCTGTTCGGCCTCAAACCGTCGCGTGGGCGCATCCCGAGTTTGCACGCGCCCACCGTCGGAGAACTGGGCGTGGACCATGCCGTGTCGCGCAGCGTGCGCGACAGCGCGCTGTTGCTCGACTTCATGTCAGGGCAAACGCAGCACATGCCGTCCGGCGCACCCGGCACATTTCTGGGCGCGGTGAGTGAGCCCTGCAAGCCATTGCACATCGCTTATGTGACGGAACCGATGCTCGCGCCCACGCTCTCCGCCGATGCACGCGCGGCGCTCGACGATGCGGCACAGCTTGCAGCGTCGCTCGGACACCATGTCGAACCTGTATCGCTTGGAATCGACTTCGAAGCGGTCCGGCATGCGTTCCTGATGCTGTGCTCGGTGACGGCTCGCGACATGGTGCTGAACGCCGACCGCCTCACCGGCCGCAAGCCCGTGCGCGACGAGTTCGAGATTGCAACGTGGGCGATGGCGCAAATCGGCCGCAAGCTCGGTGAGCGCGCGCTGCCGGCCGCACTGGAGGAACAACGCCGCATCACCGCAAAACTCACCGATCTGCTGACGCGCTACGACGTGATCCTGTGCGCGACGCTGGCGTCCGCGCCGATCAGGATTGGCGCGATGCAGCCGACTCCGAGCGAGCGCATGCAGATGCGCGCCGTCACCGCGATGCCGATCGAGCCACTGTTGCGCAAAATGCTGGCGGAAGCGGCCGACAAGGCGTTTGCCTGGGCCGGTTGCACGGAGGTATTCAATCTGAGCGGGCAGCCGGCGATGTCGGTGCCGCTCTACTGGAATGCACGCGGTTTGCCGGTCGGCGTGCAGTTCGCGGCCTGCGAGGGTGGCGAAGCCACGCTGTTCAGATTGGCCGCACAACTGGAAGCGGCGCGGCCCTGGTTCGCAAGAAGGCCGCCGTTACTCCAGGCGCGCATCTGACCACGTCACGCGCGCTAAAGACGGCGCTCAGGCGTGTTTGCGACGCGCGTCGAGATCCGCGTGACGCATGCCGGGAATACAGGCGAGCGCAACGATCGACAGCGCGAGGCCAGCCATCACGTAGTAGGTTGGCGCGAGCGGCGAGCCGGTCGTATTGATGAGCCATGTCACGATGAACTGGCCGAAGCCGCCGAACAGCATCACCGCGAAGTTGTACGCGAGCGAGAGTCCTGTGGAGCGCACGTTGGCGGGAAACAGTTCGGCGATTAGCGCGCCGAACGGGCCATAGTAACCGGACAGCGTGATCGACAGCGTCGCTTGCACGAGAATCAGTTTCGACACGCTCGGCACCGCCGCGAGCCACGAGAACAGCGGATAGATCAGCACCAGCGTCAACACGAGCGACCACAGCGAGAGTCCCTTGCGCCCGATCCGATCGGACCATGCGCCAGTCAGCGGCGAGAGCACCATCAACAGCAGATTGCCGATGATGACCGCATAAAACGACTGCGCGTAAGGCAGCTTCAGTTGCTTGACCGCGAAGGTGGGCAGATAGCTGATCAGCACGTAGATCGTCACCGTGAGGGCGATCACCGCACCAAGCCCGCATACGATCTCGCGGCTATGACTCGTGAATACTTCGCGCAGCGTCGCACGGCGGGCAGTCTGTTTGGCGTGCAGGAAGGCTTCCGAGTCCGCGAGGTTGCGACGGATATAAAAACCGATCGGCCCGATGACGAGACCTAGAATGAAGGGCACGCGCCAGCCCCACGACTTGAGCGCTTCGGGCGACAGCCCGCGTGTGATCAACGCCCCGACCACCGCACCGAGCAACAAGGCGGCCGCCTGGCTCGCCATCTGCCAACTGCCGTAAAAGCCGCGCTTTGAGAACGGCGCGGCTTCGATCAGCAGCGCGGTCGAACTGCCGAACTCGCCGCCGGCCGAGAAGCCTTGCACCAGACGCCCGAGTACGATCATCAACGGCGCGCCGATGCCGATCGCCGAATACGGCGGCGCGATTGCCAGCAACAGGATGCCGAGCGTCATCAACGCAATCACCAGCGACAACGCCGCCTTGCGCCCCGCGCGGTCCGCATAGAGTCCGAGCACGATGCCGCCGACGGGCCGCATGACGAAGGCGACACCAAAACTGGCGGTGGTGAGAAGCAGGGACGAGTAATCGCTGCTGGCCGGAAAGAAGAGTTCGGCGATGACGACGGTCATGAAGCCGAATACGGTGAAGTCGTACCACTCGAGCGCGTTGCCGATGACGGCTGCCGCCACCGCTCGGGTGTTGAGGCTCTTTGACGCTGCCATCAGGATCTCCCGCCTTCGAAAGGTATCTCGCGCTGCATTGAAAGTGAACCGCTCGAAGAAACGACGCGCTGCTGCCATGCCAAATGCATTGCGAGTGTAAAGATCGCTGAAGCTGTTTTCAAGCTGCAAAAGGGCGTCTGCCGCTTGCTGCGACAGACGCCCTGTCGGATTGTCAGGAGGACCATGCCGTCATGCTGCAGTGCTTCTAGTGCGGCACGTCCGGTGCACGGCCCTCACCGGGATCTCAGGCCTTCTTGTTGTATGCGCTGCACCAACCCTTGGCCGAGACCTGCTTGCCGCCGAACATCGGGCAGCCGCCCCACGGATCGCCGGCCTTGCCTTGATAGAAGCTGCAATTGCCACAGTCCTGACCGGCGGCGTACTTCGCGTACTTCGCCTTGTCGACCTGGGTGGCATCCTGCTTGTAGCCGAGCGCCTGCGCGGTCGGATCGGCTTCAGTTACTTTGGGGGCGTCGGCAAAGGCCTGACGCGACAGCGCGAGCGTCGAGGCAACGCCGATGCTCGCAATCAGGAAAGTACGACGGGATGACTTCATGAGGACCCACTCCATTTTGTATTGAACTGAACGCCGTTCTAGCGACAGCGGTCCCCAAGCATAGCAATGAAGCCGCCGCGCGTGACAACTCAAATGATGGACATAAGCGAATTTGTAGTTCGGCGCACGCAGGCTCCATCTGTCGCGGGCGTGCATCCGGATGGGAACCGCCTACGTGCGCCCGGACAGTTCGCAAACGCGCTGCGCGATCGCCAGCGACGCCGTCAGCCCCGGCGATTCAATGCCGAACAGGTTGACGAGACCGCGTACACCGTGCGCGGCGGGTCCCTGAATCACGAAGTCGGCTGCCGGTTCGCCCGGTCCGGAGAGCTTTGGACGGATACCGGCGTAAGCCGGCTGCAACGCGCCATCGGGCAACGCGGGCCAATAGGCGCGAATCGCGGCATAGAAGGACTCCGCACGGTGCGGATCGACGTCATAGTTGATCACATCGACCCATTCGACATCCGGACCGAAGCGCGTCTGGCCACCAAGGTCGATCGTCAGATGCACGCCGAGCCCGGCTTCGTTCGGCATCGGATAGATCAGGCGGCTAAACGGTGCGCGCCCGGAGATGCTGAAGTAGTTGCCGCGTGCGAGGTAGAGCGGCGGCACATGGCGCGCGTCGAGCCCGCGAATCTTGCGGGCCAGCGCATTCGCCTGCAGACCCGCGCTGTTGATGACGCAGGCCGCGCTGATGGTAGTGGGCGCTGCACCGCCGACCTTCAGGACGAAGCGGCCGTTGCTCGACTCGATCGCTTCGACCGGCGCATGGAATGCGCAGACCGCGCCGTCGCGTTCGGCATCGCCTTGAATGGCCAGCATCAGTTGATGACTGTCGACGATTCCCGTGCGCGGCGAGAACACCGCCTCCACGCATTCGAGCGCGGGTTCCAGCGCCTGCGCTTCCGCGCCGCCGATGCGCATCAGGTCGAGCACGCCGTTTTCCTTGCCGCGCGCCATGATGCTCTCGAGTTGCGGAATCTGATTGCGCGACGTTGCGACGAGCAGCTTGCCGCAACGCGAGTGCGGCACGCCGTGCGCCTCGCAGTAGTCGTACAGCATCTCGCGGCCGCGCACGCATAGCGCCGCCTTGAGTGAACCGCGTGGATAGTAGATTCCCGCGTGAATGACTTCGCTATTGCGCGAACTGGTCCCCACGCCTATCGCTTCTGCCGCTTCCAGCACGATCACTTCGTGCCCGCGAGCGGCCAGCGCACGCGCAGTCGCAAGACCCACCACGCCGGCGCCGATCACTACACATTCGATCTGATCCATGTCCCTTGACGCGGCTTACCGCACCGCGCGCTGCCTCGTCAGCCCGATGAAGATGAAGACAGGATACGGCCGGGCCATGCCGCACGCCGCTCGCTGTCAAACCCATCCTGCACACATGACAAAATTGTACGACGCCGTAGAGAAACAAATGCCCGCAGTCGCAACGACTGCGGGCATCGGGTCTAGAACCTGAGCCGGGTGCCTGGGTCTAGTGCCTGGGTCTGGTGCCAATGTGCCGAACGGCTTCAGTGTACGCCGTCAAGGGACAGTGCGCTCGCTTCTCACCAGCGAAGCGCGCGTGTTCGTGCTTCTTCCTCCTTCGTGCCGCTTGCTCCTCCTAGTTCTGCACGGTGCCGTGATCGAGCGAGGCGTTACGTTCGGCACTGACCGGGACCGTGTTGATCTGCACGCGCGGCACGGTATAGCCACCGGTGGCGAACTGTTGCGGATATGCCGGCGCATTCGGGTTCATGCTCAATTCGCCCCCCTCGGCGCGTGCTTGCCGCAATTCAGTCTTGACCTCGGCACGGGTCTTCGGGCCGCTCTCCACGCCTGCGGCCGCTTCGCTGCCTGCAAAGGCGGGCACAGCGACGGCAGCAGTGATCAGCAGGGCAGCAAAGGGAGCGATGTTCATGATGGATTCCAGTTGTCGTCAGAACCGGTTGATCGGGCTGAGATGACGCGTCGTCGTATCGCGTCACTATGTTTCGGGTTGTCCCAGTGTAGGCCCTGACTATCAAAAAACTATTCTGATTGAGACAACTAACAGTTACGCGCTCGACAACAATGGCCGATCCGTTCGTGTGATTTCGGCGAGGACTGCGGCGACGTGACGCGGGCCAAACCGGCAACAAAAAACCGCCCGAAGGCGGTTTGTCCCGTACCGAACGACCTGCGCCGCTCAGAAACCGATCGGTTTGCGCCGGCTGCCGTAATCCAACCTGATGTCGTCCGCGCCGATCCAGTCGCGGCCGCCGATACGCGCCGCACCGAAGCCGTTCAGGATCGCGCGCCGCATTTCCCGCGGCGATGCCTGTTTCAGGGCGTCGAGCGCGGCGTCCCCCAGCTCGGCCGGAAACCGCAGTCCCCAGTTGTGCGCTGAACGGATTTCGTCGTAAATCGACTGGGCGATGCGCCGCGCGCCTTCGTGATCCGGCGGTGGGATCTCGTAGACATTCATCCGGTTCAGGATCGGCTCGGGAATCGAGCGCTCGTCGTTCGCCGTGGCGATCCAGATGACATGGCCCGCGTTAATCGGAATTTCGGCGAATTCGTCGATGAAGGTTTGTGCCGTATCGTGCTCCAGCAGCGCATACAGCGCGCCGAGCGGATCGTATTGCGAGTCGCCCGTGGCCTTGTCGATTTCGTCTACGGCGATCACCGGGTTCGCGTAGCTGCCATGCACCAGCGCATCGAACACCTTGCCCGGCTTGGCATTCTTCCATTGCGACGAGGCACCCGAGAGAATCCAGCCCGCCGTCAGCGAACTCATCGCAACATAGTGATACGACGTGCCCAGCAGCCGCGCCAGCTGCTTCGCAAAATGCGTCTTGCCGATGCCGGGGTCGCCCAGCAGCAGGATCGGCATCAGTTCCAGCCGGTCCTCGGTTTCGAGGCACAGCGCAACCTGCCTGCGCACGTCATCGAGCGGTTCGCTGAAGTTGGGCAACGCGTCGACCAGATCGTCGATGGACGGCATCCGGTTCGGCTTCACGCAAAAGCGCAGATTGCCCACCTTCAACATCTTTTCGTAGGTCGCGCGCAGCGCGTCGTTCGCGCCTTCGCCCAGATCGTTCAGCGCAGTCTCGACCCGATCGATGTCGTAGACCTTGCTAAACGAGGCCAGCGCAATTTCCTGTTTGACCACTGCTGTTGTCATAGCCCACCCCGTCGTACTTTTCCTGCCGCTACGGCGCCGGTAAGGCACCGCTTCAGGTTCAGTGTAACGATGCAATATTCGTGCGCAAGCGAGCAGCCGGGCGGGTCTGCTGCTAACACCCCGGTTGGGACCCAGCTTGAATGGGACCGATTTCGTCCCGATCTGAAATGCAGTGTTGCTGAACCCGGCTCGTGCTCTGGTGTCAGAAAGACGTTACGACCATCAGGCGTAAGATGGGCGCGTGTCACCCCGCCGGACCCAGTACCCCGGAGAGCCGTCAACGATGTGGAAAACCAGTCTCGTCGCTGTGCTGATGGGCACGTCATTACTTGCTCAGGCACAACAACATCCTGCCCAGCAGGTCGTGCAATGGGAGTTGCAAGTCATGCGCGACGGCCAGCAGATCGACTCGTTCGAGGGCAGCACGACGGTGGGCCAGGCCCGCACGGACACGCATCACAAGGTGGTGCAGCACAACGTCGGCTGCAAGGATGCGCCGGGCGGCAGTATCGATCTGTCGCGCACGCTGACCGTCTCGCCGATCCAGGCCGATGCGAACACGGTCACGCTCGCCATCGACGCGCAGGAAACCCTCGAGGAGGACAGCGCTTCGCAAACCGACACCGGCTGCAAGCTGCCTCCGCAGCCGCGCCAGGTCACGGCGAACCACCCGGGCCTGAAGGTGGCGGCCGGCCAGTGGGCGACCTGGCAGATCGTCGACAAGAATCCGAGTCTTGTGTATCGAATCCGTGCGAGCCTTGCCAGCAATTCCTGAAATCAACGAACACCGTGGACAACGCGGCATGCGAAACCCAGAAGAACTCATCCGCGAGAGCGTGCAGCCAAAAGATTTCATCGCGGTCAGCTGGAACCTGCACAAGGGGCGCACCCCGCTCGGCTTTCAGGCCTGGCAGGCGATGCGGCGCTGGGTGCAGTCGACCCACGCCGATGCCTACTTCCTGCAGGAAGCGATGGCGCGCCGCATGCCGTCGCCGGTGCTCTCAACCGGCTTCGGTGCACCGCTGCGCGATCCGCTCGACGATGTCTGGCATTGCCAGGCCACCGAAATTGCGCAATCGCTGGAGTTGCAGATTGCGCTGGGGCAGAATGTGTTCAAACCGTCGTGGCGGCACGGCAATGCGATTCTGTCGCCGCACCCGCTCGATCTGGGTGGGCGCTGGGACATCTCCGCGCACCGCTTCGAAAAGCGCGGCCTGCTGGTGGCGCGCGCCACCTTCGCGGGCCATTCGGTGACGCTGCTGTGCGCGCACCTCGCCCTCACACGGGCTGCACGTTTGCGCCAGATGAACTGGATCGCCCACTGGATATCGAAGGAAGCGCCCGAGGGTCCGCTCGTCCTCGCGGGCGACTTCAACGACTGGCGCAATGACTCGGTGCCGCTCTTTGGCGAACACGGCCTGCATGAGGTCGCCACCTTGCTTGGGGAATCCGGGCGAACCTTTCCGGCGTTCTCCCCGGCGCTCGCGCTCGACAAGATGTTCGTGCGCGGCATGAAGCCGGTCGAATGGATCCAGCCTGCCCAGGAGACCGCGTGGCTATCGGATCACCTGCCGTATATGGCGCGCCTGCGGGTTGAATGAAACTGGCGGCGCGGACGCCTTATATCCGCTGCGGCGTCCAGTTCAGGGTCGCCGCTATCTGCTCATCCGGCATCAACACGCAACCGCCGACACGCTCGCGCGTGTGCGCGGCGTTGAAGCAATCGGTGGTGTTCGTGACCGGTTCAACACACAGCAGCGCTTCGTTGGCCGGCGCAAATATCACCAGATGATCGAACGGAGGCTGCGCCGTGAGCGTCAGTTGCCGTCCTTCGTCAGGCCAGGCAATCGTCGCATGGCGCGACCAGTGTGCGAAATTGTTGTCGAGGTCGAACGCATCGGCAGACATGCCGTTGCGTAGGGCGTCGACGGCCGGATGCGGACCGAAGTGCGTCGGCAGCACCTCGGCATCGGCGTGCCACATGCCTTCGACCTGCGCATGGACGCGGGTTTGTGCGGTGCGCGGGTAATACGGGTGATGCCCCATGCCGAACGGCATCGGCTGCCCGGCGAGGTTGTGCGCGGACAGGGTGAGCCGCAGGGCATCGCCCGCCAGTTCGATGCGTTGCCGCGCGCGGTAGCGGAACGGCCAGTCGCCTCGCGCATGTGGATTGGGCTCATGCTCGAAGTGCAGTTCGACCGAACTCGCCGTGCGCGCGCCCACCCGCCACCCACGACGCCATGCATGCCCGTGCAGTGCATGCGCGAAACGGTTGCCGTCGCCCGCCAGGTCGATGGTGCGGCCGTCGAACACAAAGCGTGCATCGCGAATCCGGTTGCAGTACGGCAGCAAGGGAAAGCTCGCCATCCGCAGCGGATCGCGTTCGGCCAGCGCCTCGTGCGTGGCAGGCCGCAACCAGTGCACCGGTCCGCTGGCCGTCACCTCGTAGTACGCCGCGATCGAGCCGCCTACATGCGGTGCGACGAGCAATCGCATGCTGCCGCTCGCAAGCGCGATCAAGGCGGGGTCGTCAAGCGAAAGCCCGTCTGCCGCAGATGACTGGATCGGATTCAAGGAAGCATCGCGCATGGTGAGAAGAGAAAAGGCCTCGGACGAAGGGCGGCAGGACTTGCACAATCCCCCGCCGGGAGACGGTGCACGGGGGCACGCGCAGTGCGCGGGCGGCGTCGTACGCAGGCGCGCCGGCGCAACCTGTCGGGCCGACAGGGCCCGCGCGACCGAGAATCGCATGTCGAAATGCTCAGGTCAATATTATTAATAATAATCAGACCACAATTTGAGCAATGGGAACCCGCCTCTGACGTCCCAGATGACGGGTTTGCGTGCGTTGCCGGACGGATATTATTAGTGGTAACGTCAGGACGATCATGCCACGGGCATCCTCCGCTTTCGCCGCCGCTGCAGCGCGGCCCGCACAATGAAAAAATCGACTCAACGCCGCCCTACGATGACCGACATTGCCAAGCTCACCGGCGTGTCGCAATCGACTGTCTCGCTTGTGCTGAACAATGCGACCGGCGCGAAGTTCTCCGAGACCACGCGCAACAAGGTTCTCAAGGCAGCGCACGATCTCGGCTACCGGCTCTCGCCGCGCGAGCCGGTGCTGACCTCGCAGGACGAACGCAACCTGATCGTCTATCTCGCCGACGAAATCTCGACGAGCCCGCACCCGGTCGTCAACATCGACGGCGCACGCGACGCCGCCTACGCGAGCGGCAAGATGCTCGCGGTCTACTCGACCCACGGCAACGCCGATATCGAACAGCAGGTGCTCGACACCACGCTGTCAAACCCGCATGTATTCGGCGTGATCTACGCGACGGTCTACACGCGCAAGGTGAGTCTGCCGGCCGCGCTGTCGCGCGTGCCGACCGTGCTGCTCAACTGCTACACCAGCGAAGGCGGCCAGTCCTCGGTCGTGCCCGCAGAGGTGGCGGGCGGCCACATCGCCACCGAGTATCTGCTGAACGCCGGCCACCGGCGCATCGGCTACATCAACGGCGAACCCTGGCAGGATGCCTCGAAGGACCGCCTGAAAGGCTACCGCACCGCCCTCGCCACCGCCGACCTGCCGTTCGCCCCCGAACTGGTGCGCGATGGCGACTGGAGTTCGGGCCTCGGCTTCGAGCACACGCTGTCGCTGATGCGCGAGCCCCATCCGCCGACCGCGATCTTCTGCGCCAACGACCTGACCGCGCTCGGGGCCATCGAAGCCCTGAAGCAGCTAGGTTTGCGCGTGCCGGAGGATATTTCGGTACTCGGCTACGACGACCAGGAGATCGCCCGGCACACGCATCCGCCGCTATCCACCGTCGTGCTGCCGAACTACGAACTGGGCCGCTGGGCAGTCGAGACGCTGCTGCAGGAAGAACAGAACCGCGCCGCCGGCGCACCGGTGCGGCACCGGATGGTGAAGCTCGACGGCCCCCTCGTCGAACGTGCATCGGTGAGGGTAATTACCGAGGCAAAACCGCCAGCAACTAATATTATTAGTGATTGACCGATAATAAATCCGGGTGGAATAATCGGCACGTCCGGTCATACGATGTGCGCGTGTCGACCGGCAGGAGAAACACTAAAAAGCAAATACACCTCACCAGGTACTGGAGGAAGACATGGCATCGCTCAAACGGCATTTACGTGGGCAGCGGGTTCGTTCCTTGACGGCATCCCCGCTGGCTGCATCCCTAGTGGCACTGGCACTCGGTTTTGGCGTCGCGACGGCCCACGCCGACGACGACGCCTTGCCCAGATTGCCCAGCAAGACTCCGCTGAAGGTCGGCTTCGCGCAGACCGAGAGCAACAACCCGTGGCGGCTCGCGGAAACCAGGAGTTTCAAGGAAGTTGCCGCGAAGTGCGGCTGGCAGCTGGTGATGACCGATGCCAACGGCTCGAACTCCAAGCAGGTGTCGGACATCCAGAACATGATCGCGCAGCACGTCGATCTGCTGGTGTTCCCGCCGCGCGAAGAGAAGCCGCTTGCGCCGGTCGTGCTGCAGGCGAAGAAGGCCGGCATTCCGGTGATCCTGGTGGACCGCGACGTCGACCAGTCGGTAGCCAGGGCGGGCCGCGACTACATCACCTTTATCGGCTCCGACTTCATCGACCAGGGCCATCGCGCGGCCGACTGGCTCGTCAAGGCCACCAACGGCAAGGCCAGGATCATCGAACTCGAAGGCACCACGGGTGCTTCCGCGGCGAACGACCGCAAGAAGGGCTTCGACGAAATCATCGCGAAGCATCCGGACATGCAGATCATCGCCTCGCAAAGCGGCGATTTCGCGCGCGACAAGGGGCGTCAGGTGATGGAAACGCTGCTGCAGGCGCACCCGGATGTGACCGCCGTCTACGCGCACAACGATGAAATGGCGCTGGGCGCAATCGCCGCCATCAAGGCGGCCGGCAAGCAACCGGGCAAGGATATCCAGATCGTCACGATCGACGGCACCAAGGGCGGCATGGATGCCATCGCGGCCGGCGAACTGGGTGCAAGCGTGCAGTCAAGTCCGTTCTTCGGCCCGCTCGCCTGCGACGTGGCCCAGCGCTACGCGAAGGGTGAAAAGATCCCGACCTGGGTGAAAGTGTCGGACCGCTTCTACGACAGGAGCAACGTGCAGCAGAGCATGCAATACGGTTATTGACGCCGGGTTGCTGCACGCTCGCTGAGGGCGGGCGTGCAGGTGCTCCGCAGCAAACACCGTGGGCACGCCCCGAAGAAGTTCCTGTTTCGGCCGTGCAGCAGGTTCCCTGGGAGCCGCCTTGACGGGGGGCTACCAGGGCACACCGTGCAGCAACTCGCCGGGGGGGGCGCCCCGCAGAAGTCTCCTCGGGCAGGCGCTCCGCAGTAATCCCCCAATGGGGAGCGGGAAGGTTCGAAGCGACGCGCCCGCGCCACGGCGGGCCGTCGCTTCGCTTTGTTCCGGGTACTTTCCGGGTACTACCATGTGATGGTGGCGCGCGAGCCGCGCGAACGCCCGCCGCGCAGCATCTGCAGCAGGAGAACACACGTGACGCAATCCGGCAGCCAGACGCCGCCGTCTCCCAGCCCTGAGCGCTCGCCGCTGCTGGAGATGCAGGACATCCAGATCAGCTTCGGCGGCGTGCCCGCCCTGCGCAACGCGAATCTGAGCGTCGCGGCAGGCGAAGTGCATGCGCTGATCGGCCAGAACGGCGCCGGCAAATCCACCATGATCAAGATCCTCACCGGCGCCTATCGGCGCAGCGGCGGCAGCGTGCGTTTCGAAGGCCGCGAGATCGATTTCCGCACGCCGAAGGAGGCGCGTGAAGCAGGCATCAGCACGATCTATCAGGAGATCAACCTGGTGCCGTTGCGCTCGGTGGCGGAAAACATTTTTCTGGGCCGCGAGCCGCGCCGCTTCGGTCTGATCGACTGGCGCGCGGTCCAGCAGCGCGCCGCCGCGCTGCTCGGATCGTTCGGGTTGCAGATCGATGTGAAGAAACCGGTGCGCAGCTATTCGACCGCAATCCAGCAGATGGTGGCGCTGGCTCGCGCCGTATCGTCGGACGCGAAGATGGTGATCATGGACGAGTCCACTTCGTCGCTCGACGAACGTGAAGTGGAGTTGCTGTTCAGCGTGGTGCGCAAGCTGCGCGACGACGGCCGCGCAGTCATTTTCGTTTCGCACCGGCTCGACGAACTCTACGCGCTGTGCGACCGCGTCACGGTGATGCGCGACGGCCAGACGGTCGCCCAGAGTGCGATGGCCGGGATGGACAAACTGCAGCTGGTCACGACGATGCTGGGCCGCACACTTGCCGCCGTCGTCCAGGACGACAGCACGGAGCGCGAAGCGAATCTCGCGCGCCGTGGCGCACAGGCCGTCGCGGCGCAGCACCTGGGCGCCCATCCCAAGGTGAGCGACGTATCGCTCGAAGTACATGCCGGCGAAGCCGTGGGTCTTGCCGGCCTGCTCGGCTCGGGCCGCACGGAAACGATGCGGCTGATGTTCGGCGCCGACCCGCTCGACCAGGGCACGCTGTCGATCGGCGGCGAAACCGTTGTCCTGAAGTCGCCGCAAGATGCGATCGCGCGCGGGCTTGCCTACCTCACCGAAGACCGCAAAGGCGACGGCATCGTCCCCGAACTGTCGGTGCGCGACAACCTGACGCTCGTGTGCCTGCGCACGCTTGCCAGACATGGGGTGATCGACGTGAAACGGCAGCAGGCGATTGTCGAGCGTTTCATTGCGTCGCTCGGCATCAAGCTGCGCTCACCGGACCAGCCGGTTCGCGAACTGTCGGGCGGCAACCAGCAGAAGGTGCTGCTGGCGCGCTGGCTTGCGGCCGAACCGTCGCTGCTGCTGCTCGACGAACCGACCCGCGGCATCGATGTCGGCGCCAAAGCCGACGTCGCGAAGATCGTGCGCGAGCTGCGCGACGCCGGGCTGGCGGTGCTGCTGTCCGCCTCGGAGCTCGAAGAACTGACCGCGGTGGCCGATCGCGCCGTGGTGATTCGCGACGGCCGCACGGTCGCCGAACTGAACGGCGCCGGCATGAGCGAGACCGCCATCATGGACGCCATCGCATGGGGCAGCGACGGCTCATCGCAACTGGTCGAAGCCGCCCACACGGCCCACATCGAAGACGCGCTGGAGGGCGACCGTCATGGCACTTAAGTCGTTGCGCAACGAGGCCACACCACCGCTTCCCGCTACGGCGCCGTTGTCCACATCCGATGGCGCGGCGATGAAGCGGCATCGTCTCACGGTCCAGCGCGAAGTCATCGTGCTGCTGGCGATGCTCGCGTTCAACCTGCTCTTCACGCCGCACTTCTGGTCGCTGCAAACCTTCAACGTCAATCTGACGCAGGTGGTGACAATCGTGATCGTCGGCATCGGCATGACGCTGGTCGTGGCGACCGGGGGCATCGACCTGTCGGTGGGGGCGTCGATGGCGATTTCCGGCGCGCTCGCGCCGATGCTGTTCATGAACATCCCAGGCGCAGGCGGCATCGCGCTCGCGTTCGTGCTGCCGGTTCTCGCTGCAGCGGCATGCGGCGTGTTCAACGGCCTGCTGGTGACGAGGCTCTCCGTGCAGCCGATTGTCGCCACACTGGTCCTGTTCATTGCCGGGCGCGGCATTGCCCAGGTCGTCACGGACGGCAGCCTGCAGGCGTTCGACAATCCGGCCTTCCAGTGGATCGCGCTCGGCAAGGTGGGCGGCGTGCCGTTTCAGGTGCTGCTGATGTTTGCGCTGGTTGCATTGTTTGTCTGGGTGGTACGCAAGACGCTGTTCGGCCAGTACCTGCTGATCACCGGCGGCAACGAAAAGGCGGCGTACCTGTGCGGCGTGCCGACCGCCCGCGTGAAGCTGATCGCCTACACCGTGTGTGCGGCGCTGGCCGGTCTCGCGGGGCTGATTTCGATCTCGGTGAATTCGTCGTCGGACGCGAACGTGGTGGGGCTCGGCATCGAGCTCGATGCCATCGCTGCAGTGGCCGTCGGCGGCACCGCGCTGACGGGCGGCAAGGCGTATATCGGCGGCACGCTGATCGGCGCGCTCATCATCCAGTTACTGCGCTACACGCTGCTCGCGCATGGCATCCCCGACGCGGCGGCGCTGGTCGTGAAAGCGGCGATCATCGTCGCGGCCGTATACGTGCAACGGCGCGCGCGCTGACGGACGCCATACGCCCACGCCGCCCATGCTGTCTGTGCTCTCCCGAACTCCGGACCCGACGCGATGAAAAAGAACCTGCCCGTCCTGCTCGCGCTCGCCGCCCTCGTGGTGCTCGGGCTCGTGCGCTATGACCACTTCGGCTCCGCGTACAACATCACTTCGTTCTGGCGCTACAACTCGATGTTCGCGCTGATCGCGGTCGGCATGGCGTTCGTGATCATCACGGGCGGCATCGATCTGTCGGTCGGCACGGTGGCGGCGCTCGCGAGCGTCGTAGCGGCGCTCACCAGCACGTACGGCGGCTGGCTGGCCGTGCTGGCGGGCACGGCCGCCGGGCTTGCGGTGGGCGTGCTCAACGGGCTCATCATCACGCGGCTGAAGATCCTGCCGTTCATCACGACGCTCGCGACCAGTCTCGGTGCACACGGCGTCGCACTGCTGCTCGGCAAGAACGACGCGGTGTCCATCGCCGCGGATTCGAACTTCGGCACCTTCGGCCAGGGCGATCTGTTCGGCCTGCCGATTCCCGGGATCGTCGCGGTCGTGGCGGCACTGGGCGGATGGCTGGCGCTGCGCAGCACGCGCTTCGGGCGGCATTCGCTCGCCATCGGCGGCAGCGAGGAAGCCGCGCGCCTGATGGGCCTGAACGTCGACCGCACGCTGGTGATGGCCTACGCGGTGAGCGGCCTGCTGGCCGGCATGGCCGGCGTGATTCTGGCGGCGCAGTTCGGCGCCGGACAACCCAACGAAGGGGTCGGCTGGGAGCTGTTCGCGATCTCCGCCGTGGTGCTGGGCGGCACGCTGCTCACGGGCGGCGAAGGCTCGATCGCGATGACGATTGCAGGCGTGCTGCTGCTCGGGCTGGTCTTCAATCTGCTGAACTTCGAGAACGGCCTGGGCTTCATCAGCCTGTCGGCGTACTGGCAATCGGTGATTCGCGGCGTGTTCCTGCTGCTGGTGATCGTGATGCAGGCCCGCGTGCTGAAGCAGCGCGGCCGCAGGCGCACGGTCGTGACCGCATGAACCCCGGGTTCGGGTGGCCGCGCGGCGCACCCACCCGCCGTGCCATTACCGCCAACGGCCCCAGTCTGGTGCGTTTCACGGCCTTTTTGAGCCGCTTTCCGGTCATTTCCGGCCTCTTTTGTCAGTTTCAGCAACAGGGTCAATGCTGCGCTGCGCGACAGGTTTCGGTATCATCCCGAAATAGTTGTCAGGACGCATGCCTACCGGTGCGCGATCCAGTCACGGATGGCGCTCGCTCCGCGCGATTGCAGCCATCGCCGTACCACTGCTGAACCCCAAGCCGTACCCCCGCCGACGTGCCCCGTTGCGTGCCATTCCGACGCCGAAGCCGCAAGTCCGGCAACCGCTTGAGCGTGCCTGGCCGCCGTGCCGCCACCCTGCGGTGGCAAGCGCGGTAAAATAGCGGATTGCGCATCATGTTCCCCAGTATCGGTTAGCAGCGGGGTTAGCGCAGCATTGCCCTTGCCGTGCCGGCCGGCTATTCGTCTGGCCGTCCTTGTTTTCGCACCATCCAAGAAGCCATGAGCAACCTGAATCAACAAACCGTCCTGAGCGTCCATCATTGGACCGATACGCTTTTCAGCTTCACCTGCACGCGCGACCCGTCGTTTCGCTTCGAAAACGGCCAGTTCACGATGGTGGGCCTCGAAGTCGACGGCAAGCCGCTGATCCGCGCCTACAGCCTCGCGAGCGCGAACTATGAAGAGCACCTCGAATTCCTGAGCATCAAGGTTCAGGACGGCCCGCTCACGTCGCGCCTGCAGCATCTGAAGGTCGGCGACCAGGTTCTGATCGGCAAGAAGCCGGTCGGCACGCTGATGGCCGACAACCTGCTGCCGGGCAAGACACTGTGGCTGCTGTCAACGGGCACGGGCCTCGCCCCGTTCATGTCGATCATCAAAGATCCGGACATCTACGACCGTTACGAGCGCGTGGTCCTCACGCACACCTGCCGTTTCGTCGACGAACTGGCCTACAAGGAATACATCACGGACCACCTGCCGGCGCACGAGCACCTGGGCGAGCTGGTTCAGGAAAAGCTGCTGTATTACCCCACGGTCACGCGCGAGGCGTTCCAGAACCGCGGCCGGATCACCGAGCTGATCGAAACCGAAAAGCTGTTCGCCGACCTCGACGTGCCGGGCTTCTCGCTGGAAGACGACCGCGTCATGCTGTGCGGCAGCCCCCACATGCTGCGCGACACGCGCAAGCTGCTCGACGACCTGGGCTTCCAGGAAGGCAGCAACAACGCGCCGGGCCACTACGTCGTGGAAAAGGCGTTCGTAGGCTAGGCCAGGCCAGGCGCGCTCCCCTGACGGATCTTCCTCCTGGCAGGGCGCGCAAGAGTTCCTTCAAGCCGTTGAATATTAAAGATTATTCAGGACGTTACGCGGCAGGGCGTACTGCCAACGTCGTCGCCACGGTCCTGGGGAAGTCCAGTCCCAGAGCCTGAAAGA
>DASZIR010000115.1:0-39403 GCA_035948995.1 Paraburkholderia sp.
TTGAGCCTTGCTGGCGCCCGTCTGACCTGCGACGGCGTCGATCAGTTCCTGTTTGTTCATTAAGGTTCCTTTCTGGTTTAGGTTGACACGAACAGCGCGAACGCGCCGATTATACGTGCGCGGGCCGCGCCGTCGAGCAGCGACGGCTCCGGAGCACTCCGGACAAACACGTCTGGCAGGTCACTGCATGACGGCCGTGCTGCCGCTTCCCTTCGCGGCGCTTGCTATGATAGCGCAGCGCAAACCCAATCAGGACAAGGGTTTCGAAGAATTACGCGGTGGTTGGCCTGACCCGTCATGAAATTACCATTTTTGTCATTTCTGGAATCGAACCGGCCGCCTAATCAGGGCTTTACATGAGTCTGGCGTTGGTTTTTGCCAACGTTTCCCGCGTCATTTGGCCCGCTGAGGCCCGCCGCGCGGCGGCCGGCGGGCCTCACCCGGTAACGCTCGAGCCGCTCGACCGAAGGTTTTTTGCCCCGCATGACCGATCCGCTGATCCCCGCTACGCTGGTGTTTCGCGACAACGGCACGCCGTTCTCGCCACGCTACGACGACATTTATCACAGCGCCGTGGGCGGTCTCGCCCAGGCACAATACGTCTTCCTGCAAGGCAACGGATTGCCCGGACGGTGGCAGGGCAGACGCATTTTCACGGTGCTGGAGACGGGCTTCGGCATGGGCATCAACTTCCTGATGACCTGGGCTGCGTGGCGCGCCGACCCCGCTCGTTGCGAGCGGCTGCATTTCGTTTCAACAGAAAAACACCCGTTTACACGGGCCGATCTGCTCGCCGCCTATGCCGCGACGGTTGCGGATGCATCGATAGCCGGGCTTGGCCAGACGCTCGCCGACGCCTGGCCGATGCTCGTGCCCGGCACCCATCGGCTCGAATTCGAAGGCGGGCAAGTCACGCTGACACTCGTATTGGGCGACGCCGCCCAGACGCTGCCCACGCTCTGGCTGCGAGCCGACGCGTTCTATCTGGACGGCTTTGCACCGGCGAAAAATCCGGAACTGTGGACACCCGCCATCTTCAAATCGCTCGCCCGCGTAGCCGGTGAGGACGCGACGTTCGCCACCTACACCAGCGCCGGCGATGTCAAACGCGCCCTCACGCAAACCGGCTTCGAATACCGCAAGATCGAAGGTTTCGGCTGGAAACGGGCGATGCTGGTGGGCCGCTTCGCGCCGCGCTGGCGTGTGCGCCGGCACGAACCACCTGCGCCGCCCGCGCTGCGCGAACGGCACGCGATCGTGATCGGCGCGGGGCTGGCCGGCTGCGCAGTAATCGAACGTCTCGCGGCGCGCGGCTGGCGCGTCACGTCGCTTGAACGGCATGGCGAGCTCGCGCGCGAGGCGTCCGGAAATCCTGCCGGCGTCTTTCACCCCATGCTTTCGCGCGACGACAGCGTCGCATCGCGCATCACGCGCGCCGGCTTTTTATACGCCCTGCAGCGTTGGGCCAGCCTGACGCAAGCTGGACACCGGCCCACACGCGGCGCTGAAGGTCTGCTTCAACTCGCGTCAAACGAGGAAGAAGCGCGCATGATGGCCGCTGCACTGGCAGCGTTCGACTATCCGGCCGGTTACGTCACCCCCGTCGGCCAGGCGGAGGCAGAGAGGATTGCGAAGCTGCCGCTCGCGCAAGGCGGCTGGTTTTTTCCGCGCGGCGGCTGGATCGATCCGGCTACGCTTTGCGCCGCGCAATGTGCGGCCGCCGGCGAGCAGCTCGAACGACGCTTTGGGGTTGACGCCGCGGGTATCGAACGCGTCGACGATCAATGGGACGTGTTTGACGTCAGCGGACAAACCGTCGCGCGGGCGCCCGTCGTGATCTTCGCGAATGCACACGACGCGGCGCGCGTCGCCGGTTTGCGGTATGCCCCGACACGCAGTGTGCGTGGTCAGCTGACGCTTCTGCCCGCCGGTCGTGTCCCATCGCTGGGTGTGCCGGTCGTCGGCGAAGGCTATGCCGTACCACTTCCTGACGGCGTCACGCTAACGGGCGCGACCTACGATATCGACGATCCCGAACGTTCATTACAACCGGCTGGACAGACCGAAAATCTCGAACGCCTTGCCTGGATGCTGCCCACGCTGGCAAACACGATTGACTCGCAGCAGGCCGCGTCGCTGCCCGGACGCGTTGCTTTTCGCTGCGTGACGAGCGATCGCCTGCCGATGATCGGCGCGCTCGCCGACGAGCAAGCCGCGATCCACGAAGCCGGACGCCTGCGCGGCGCCTGGCCGCTCGATCTGCCGCGCGCCACGGGTCTGTATGGCGCCTTCGCCTACGGCTCGCGCGGTCTCGTGTGGGCCGGGCTCGGAGCCGAACTGATCGCCTCGCAGATCGAAGGCGAGCCGTGGCCGATCGAGCGCACTCTCGCCGAGGATCTCGATCCCGCGCGTTTTCTGTTGCGCGCATTGCGCCTCGGCACAGCGAGGTGATGCATTGAATCAGCCAGAAAGTTATCCACCTCATACTGTGGATAACCTGCCTGATTGCGGGCTCAACACGTGTGGACGGGATGTGGACGTAAACGGGGTAACTTCGTCCTGTGCCAAAACCGCAAAAAGTTACGCACGGATACGCGTCGTAGCCGCACATCCTGTGCAGCGGGTTGTGCGTTTAGCAAAGCACTGATTCGGCTTGGTAAAACCGGGTTATCCACAGAAACGGACCGGACTTGTTAACTGCTACTACGTATACATACAGGTAAACCAATAAACAGAAAGACCATCGCGCAACGACGCACGTCGACGCAGCGAAGGTGTGGATCCGCAGGATCTTTCCGGCACTGCAAACCAGCAGCCGCGCACGGGCGGGTTCGCAGATTGCGTATCGTCGTAGTTCGCGCAGCAGTCCGGGTCATGAGTTCCAGGAACCTCATACGGAGAGGCGGTTGTATTGCCGCGTTGCCGCACGGATTTGATCAACATCGCAGCGGCATCGCAGCGGAATAAACCGGTCGCTTTTTCTTCTTGCGATGCAGAAAACGCTCATTTTTACCGCTTTAAGCACCGGTTCGAGCGTTTTTGGTCGGGCCGGAAGAGCTATGGCACAATCGCCGTTCTTCCCGCGTCATGCTTCCTGTCAAACGGCAGACGCACCAACGGAACGGTGCCGGTCCATCAGACTCTGATTCAAGTCGATGACGTTCTTTTCACCTACGTCGGACAGGTGCTGGGGCAGTCCTTGGCTGGGTCAGCCGGCAACGGGCCGGCCCGTGATGGGCCGGCCCCTCCGAATTCACCGCATGCAGGTTCGCGGGTCCGGCGCGTTCTGATTTCACCCGATCGTTGTATTTCGCAACGCTGGTTGGCACAAGGCGAACGCAGCAATCAAGGCATTGCGCGTTTGCGGGGTCGCCGGTGTTTCCGCCGGTTCGTGTCGCCTGCTGTTGCTGACAAGGAGAACCCACCACGATGAAGTCGGCGTTTTCATTTTTTCCAGGCTGGCCGCTTTCCCCTGATGCCATTTTCTGGGCAGGGCTCGCGCTGCTCGCTGCCGGTTTGTGCGGGGAACTGTGCTATCGCGCGTGGCGGCTACCGCGCATTTCCGGTTATGCCGTGATCGGTCTGGTGGCGGGCGCAGCCGGCTTCGGCGTGATCGATACCGATTCGGCAAAAGCAGCCCGGCCGTTACTCGATGTCGCGCTCGGCCTGTTGCTGTTCGAACTCGGCAGCCGGCTCGATTTGCGCTGGATGGGTCGCAATCCCTGGTTGATCCTGTCGAGCATTGCGGAAGCCACGCTGACGTTCGTGCTTGTCTTGCCCGTATTGCTGTTCCTGCATGTGCCGTTGATTGTCGCGCTGGTGCTCGCGGCGATCGCGATGGCGACCTCACCTGCGATGGTGATCCAGCTGAAAACGGAGTTGCGCGCAGAAGGTCAGGTCACGCAACGCCTGATGGCGCTGACCGCGCTTAACAGCATGTATGCGGTCGTGATCGAAAAGCTCGTTTCGAGCTGGTTGCATCAGGAAGCGTACGGCAATGTGTTCGCGACCATCCTGCAGCCGCTCTATCTGCTGATCGGATCGCTCGTCCTCGCGTTTGCGTTAGCGCGTACCTGCATCTTTTTCTATCGCCGCATGAACATGCAGGACGAGCATTCGTTCGTCGCACTGTTCGGCCTCGTGTTGCTGGCCATTGCGATTGCGCATCTGTTCAAGCTGTCGACCATTCTCAGTCTGCTGGCTGCCGGCATCATCGTGAAAAATATGGAAGCGCGTCCACAACTGTGGCCACAGCATTTCGGCACGGCCGGCTGGTTGCTGACCGTGATTCTGTTCGTGCTGACGCTGACGTCGTTCGAATGGAAGGATATTGGTATCGGCGGACTGGCTGCGCTTGGGCTGATCATTGCGCGACTGGTCGGCAAACTGGTCGGCGTGCTGGCGTTTGCGAAGCCGAGCGGATTGAACTGGAAGCAGGGCGTAGCACTGGGTTTGTCGCTTTCGCCAATGTCGGCGCTCGCGTATCTGCTGGTCGACGATACGTACGCCCTTTATCCGAATTTCGACCCGAGTCTGCGCGCGATCATGATGTGTTCTATCGTCGTGCTGCAGATCGTCGGGCCGTGGCTGGTCTATCGCAGTCTTGCGCTGGTGGGCGAACGGCGCGAGTGAACGGTTTTTTCCGTGCTGCACGCCTATTCGACGTTGAAAATGGCTGGGCTCGCTGTGCCGGTCCAGCCGACCTGAATCAGGGGACGCTATGTCACTCGAACGCTTCGTGGATTCGAAACCGTTCACCTTCGGTATCGAACTGGAGATGCAGATCGTCAACACGCATGACTATGATCTGACCAAAGCCGCCTCCGATCTGCTGCGGCTCATCAAGGATGAACCGATCCCCGGCAACATTACGCCGGAAATCACCGAAAGCATGATCGAGCTCTCGACCGGGATCTGCACATCGCATGAGCAGGCGCTGGCCGATCTGCGCACGATTCGCAACACGCTGGTCGCCGCGGCTGACCGTTTGAATGTCGGCTTGTGCGGCGGCGGCACGCACGCGTTTCAGCAATGGAGCGACCGGCAGATTGTCGACACGCCGCGTTTCCAGTATCTGTCGGAGTTGTACGGCTACCTCGCCAAGCAGTTCACGGTGTTCGGGCAGCACGTGCACATCGGCTGTCCGGATGCCAACAGTGCGTTGTATCTGCTCCATTCGATGTCCCGGTTCATTCCGCACTTCATCGCGCTGTCCGCGTCGTCGCCGTTCGTGCAGGGTGTCGATACCGGCTTTCATTCGGCGCGCCTGAACTCGGTGTTTGCCTTTCCGCTCTCGGGCCGGGCGCCGTTCATGCTGACGTGGGACAGCTTCGAAGAATATTTTTCGAAGATGGTTCACACGGGTGTCGTGAACAGCATGAAGGATTTTTACTGGGACATTCGCCCGAAGCCAGGTTTTGGAACCATCGAGGTCCGCGTGATGGATACGCCGTTGTCGGTGGACCGCGCGGCGGCGATTGCCTGCTATATCCAGACGCTCGCGCGTCATCTGCTGCTCGACAAACCCCTGACGCCGAAGGAGGACGATTACCTCGTCTATACCTTCAATCGCTTTGAAGCATGCCGGTTCGGGCTGGCCGGCACCTGCATCGACCCCCAGACGGGTGAACGCAAAACGATTTCCGAAGACATCCTCGAAACGCTCGAGCGAATCGCGCCGCATGCCGATGTGCTCGGTTCGGGCAAGGCGCTGGCGGAAGTCGCCTCGATCGCGCGTGGCCAGGTCAACGATGCGACTTGGGTGCGCACCGTGTTCGAACATGAAAAATCGCTGCACGAAGCGGTCCGGCAGCAGTGTCTGCAATGGCGCGCGTAGCGAACCAGGGCTGGCGCGTCGTGCCGGATCCCGCGAAACTCAGTTTTTTTATGTTTTTTTCCGGATTCCGGATTCCAGATCAGTCTTCCTTAGAGATTTCTAAAGTTTACGTATACAAACGTAGTAGTAGTTAACAAGCATTGCACTCGCCTGTGGACAACTGAATAATTCCCTGCAAAGTCAACGCCCTGCGTAAACGATAACTACGCAGTTCGAACGTGCATCGGGGCCGGAAAGTCCGTATAACTTCGTAAACTTGAGGGTGGGGAACGGGTTATCAAGAATCGGTGCACACCCGGTCCGGGGTGTTTTCCCACGGTTATCCACAGGGGTCACTGGATAAGTTAGCTGTACGATTCGCCGCTCTCGCATAGAATGTCGTTTGCGCAGCTTCGACGTCGTTGCACGGTTGGCTGGTTTCGCGACACGGTAGGATGTCGAAGCAGGCAAAAAAGTGTTGTAGGGTGCGCCAGGTTTGGCGTGCGAAGCGGTACATTTTCGAAGTAGTAGATTCAGTCTGCCCGTGATCCGGGCGGGACTGCCCCCATACAGGCTGCCGGCGTGTTTGGCACCCGACGGCCAGCTAAACAGCGGCATGCTGTCAATAACCAACGAAAGACTATGAGCGAAGGCGTATACGGAGAGCAGGCAACCGGGCGAGTCACCCACAGCCTATTGCGACTGAGCACGGCCATGCGAAGCCAGGCATGGGAGTGGGCGGAAGGTGCGGGTCTGACACCCACCCAGGGTGAGATTCTGGTGTTGCTGATGCAACGCAAGGGTCCGATGCGCCTGGGCGAAATCGCGCGTGAAACGGCCCTGACGGCCGCCACCACGAGCGATGCGGTGAGCACCCTGGAAACCAAGGGGCTGGTCGAAAAGCGCCGCGCGCTCGACGACGGCCGCGCGCTTGCGGTGCGCCTGACGGCCCGCGGACGTACGGCGGCCAAGCGCGCTGCGCAATGGCCGGACTTCCTCGCCAAGGCAGTCGGCACGCTGCGCGAGGACGAGCAGGTGTTGTTCTACCGCACACTGCTGAAGACGGTTCGTCAGCTCGAAGCGCAGGATGACATTCCGCCGCACCGCATGTGCCTGACGTGCACGCATTTCGAACCCAGCAAGAATCCGAAGAAGACGCCGCATTATTGCAAGCTGCTCGACCTGAAAATGTCGGACACGGATGTGCGTCTGGATTGCTCGGTTCATGAAACCGCTGACGTCGTAACCCAGAAGAAGGTCTGGAAGATCTACGCGCTGTAACGCGGAGTCCCAGAGTCCGTTACCCTGCCGGGCCGGTCGCGGCAGCCGCTTTGTGCGGCCTGCCGGGCCGGTGCTGCGCCGTGTGGCGGCGTGTTTTTTGTCAACTGATGGTGGGATCTGCCGATGAATCACGAAGTTCTGGCCATTCGCCATGTGCACTTCGAGGATCTGGGCAGTCTCGAGCTGGTGCTCGGCGAGCGAGGGCGGCCGGTGCGCTACCTCGATGTCGGATTTGCCCGCATCGAGGCGCCGGATCCTGTCGCACCTTCTCTGATGGTCGTGTTGGGCGGTCCCATCAATGCCTGCGACGACGCGCGCTATCCGACGCTCGTGCCGCTGGTGTCGATGATCGAAAAGCGCATCGCGGCGGGTCTGCCGACGCTCGGCATCTGCCTCGGCGCACAACTGATCGCCCGCGTGCTCGGCGCTCGGGTCTACCGGGCTGGCCGGACGGAGCTCGGCTGGACACCGCTCACGCTCACCGACGCCGGACGCGCTTCGCCGGTTCGTCATCTGGACGGCGCGCTCACTTCAATGCTGCACTGGCACGGCGATACCTTCGACCTGCCGGCGGGCGCGACCCGTCTCGCTTCAACACCCGTCTGCGAAAACCAGGCGTTTGCCTGGGGCAATCATGTGCTGGGCCTGCAATGCCATCCGGAAATCCGCGCTGACCGCTTCGAGCCCTGGTTGATCGGTAACGCGGGCGAAATCGCCGGTGAAGGAATCGACGTGCGGGAACTGCGTGCCGATACCGCCCGCTTCGGCCCCCGTCTGGAAGAGGGCGCGCGCCGGATGTTCGGCGAGTGGCTCGATCAGGTCGAGAAGAAACCGTGAACCGTGTGAACGATATGCAGTGCCAGGCGCAATCGGCGGCCCAGTATCCGGTTAAAGCCGCGCTCACTGGCACGATCGGCCCGCCCGGCGACCACGGCAAACACAGCGCGATCGGCAAGCTGCCGGTCAGCGGCCGCGTCTGAATCGACCAAAACGGTTTCGAAGGCGATCAGCAGGCTGAAAGCAGGCATCCCGGCGGCTAGCCGGCAGCCGGTCCGCATGATGCTGTGTCCTGCAGCGAATCACGCCCGGTGCTATGCTCGTTGGCTCTTCCGCTTTCCCTGGGCGTAATTCATGAGCGCGCTATTTTCTCCGCTCACGCTGCGTAGCGTGACGCTTGCAAATCGCATCGTCGTGTCCCCGATGTGTCAGTACTCCGCTGAACGTGGCGAGGCAACCGCATGGCACATGATCCATCTGGGCAGCATGGCGCTATCCGGTGCCGGCCTGTTGTGCATCGAAGCCACCTCGGTCGAACCCGACGGCCGCATTACGCCGGGCGACCTTGGCTTGTGGGACGACGCGACGGAAGCCGCGCTCGTGCCGGTGCTGGCCGCCATCCGCAGGTATTCCTCCATTCCGGTTGCGATGCAACTCGCGCATGCGGGCCGCAAGGCATCGAGCCATGTGCCGTGGGAAGGCGGTCAACTGATTCCGGTCGCCGAAGGCGGCTGGTTGCCGCATGCGCCGTCCGCGTTGCCGCATAAAGCCGGCGAAGAACCTCCGCTTGCGCTCGACATAGCAGGACTGAACCGGATTCGCGAAGCTTTCGCGGCGTCGGCCCGGCGCGCGGCGCGTCTTGGCATCGATGCGCTCGAAGTGCATGCGGCGCACGGCTATCTGTTGCACCAGTTCCTGTCGCCGCTTGCCAATCAACGTACTGACGAATACGGTGGCTCGCGCGAAAACCGGATGCGTTTTCCGCTGGAGATCTGCGAGATCGTGCGCGCTGCGTTTCCGGCCGACAGGCCGGTGGGCGTACGTGTGTCGGCGACCGACTGGGTCGAAGGCGGCTGGAGTCTCGACGACACGATTGCCTTCGCGCACGAGCTGGAAAAGCGCGGCTGTGACTGGATCGACGTGTCGTCCGGCGGCGTGTCGCCATTGCAGAAGATCCCGCTCGAGCCTGGCTACCAGGTGCCGTTCGCACACGCAGTGAAAAAGGCCACGGGTCTGACGACGATCGCCGTCGGTCTCATCACCGATCCGCTGCACGCGGAGCAACTGATCGAAGAGGGCGACGCCGACCTGATCGCGCTGGCCCGCGGGCTGCTCTACAATCCGCGCTGGCCGTGGCATGCCGCTGGTCAACTTGGCTCCGTCGTGCAGGCGCCGCCACAGTACTGGCGCTCGCAGCCACGCGATCAAAAGGCACTGTTTGGCGACATTTCGTTCGGACAGCGTTAAGCCTTTAACTTGCACAACACGCGAATGGCCTTCTGACGGTTGAAGGAAGCCATATCAAGCGTGTACGATGCCGGTTGTGACGCATGTGCGTTGCAAGTCGACGCGGCGCCCGCAAGGCGCCGCGTTTGCTATTCGCGTCAGAAAATCCGGCCGGCAGCATGCACCCGGTGCTGACGACAGTCTTGATGTTCACCTCCAGTTCTTCACAAGGATTCATTCAATGAGTTCACGCAGGATCGTCGTGCGCCGTTCGGGAGTGCATGGCAAAGGCGTGTTTGCCCTCGAACCGATTGCGGCCGGCGAGCGCCTGATTGAATACAAGGGCGAACGGATCTCGTGGAAGGAAGCTTTGCGACGTCATCCACATGATCCGAAGGAGCCGAATCACACGTTTTATTTCGCGCTCGATGGCGGCGGCGTGATCGACGGCAAGGTGAAAGGCAACAGTGCGCGCTGGATCAATCATTCGTGCGCGCCGAATTGCGAAGCCGAGGAGATCGACGGGCACGTCTATGTTCACGCGTTGCGCGATATCGCAGCCGATGAAGAACTGTTCTACGACTACGGCCTCGTGATCGACGCACGTCAGACCAAGAAGCTTCAGAAGGAATACGAGTGCCGCTGTGGTGCGCGCAAGTGCCGCGGCACGATGCTGGCGCCGCCGGAAAAGGAAAAGCCGGGGAAGAAGGGCAGGAAGAAGAAATGACGCGCGGGCTGCGTGAACGCAGCCCGGCCGCGGTACGGCGGAATTACAGATCGATCGGCGCCTGGTGCGCCGATTTTTTTGGCGCGCGACGGTTGTCGCGCGGCTCGCGCTGCGTGTCGGTCGCAGTGAGCGGAATCCGCACGATGAAGCGTGCGCCGCCGTCCGGGGCGTCCTCGTAATGCGCGCTGCCGTGATGCAGCACCATGATGTCGTGAACGATCGCGAGCCCGAGGCCGGCGCCACTGTCGACGCCGCTCTCGCTCTGGCCGTCGCCGCGGAAAAAGCGCTTGAAGAGGTCGGCTTGCTGCACCGGAGGCACACCCGGGCCGTTATCTTCGACGATGATCTCCGCCATCGGCATATTGTCGATGCGGCCCTGCGAAACGGTGACCGTGATGCGCCCGCCGTCGAAGCGCGACGGCGGCACATACTTCAATGCATTGTCGAGCAGGTTGGCGATGACCTCGTGCAGCAGCACGGGATTGCCGCGTGCGGTCAGCGGACGATCGTTGGTGGGGTCGTCCAGACGCTGGAAACCGAGGTCCACTTGCACGGCGAGCGCCCGCGGCACCCATTCCGCGCCGGTTTCGAAGGCGAGCGCGGCCATGTCGACGTTGACGAAACGGGCGGCCTGCTCGCCAGGCTCGGCACGCGCGAGCGAGAGCAACTGGTTGGACAGCCGCACCGCGCGGTCGGCAGCGGCGCGCAATTCATGCACCGCGGCGAGGGTGTGCTGCGGATCGCGGGACGTGGCCGCCTGCTCCGCATGCAGCTTGACGGCGGTCAACGGCGTACGGAGTTGATGCGCGGCATCGGCGATGAACTTGCGCTGCGCGTCGAGCGCGGTCTTCAGGCGGCCGAGCAGCGCGTTCAGTGCGCCCGTGAGCGGCCGGATTTCGACCGGCACATAGGTCTCGTCGACCGGTTCCAGTGACGTGTGAGTCTGGCGGTTCAGCGAATCGGCGAGGTCGGTCAACGGATTGAGCTGCTGGTTCACCACGCGCCATACGATGACCCAGCCCGCTAGCAGCAGCAGTAACAGCGGCATCATGATCGCAACAAGAAACTCCGCGGCAATCTGGATGCGGTGCTGAACCGGCTGGCCCACCTCGACGACGATCGGATTACCTACCGGCTGATCCACCCGCACCTGGGCCACGCGTACGGTAACGCCCTCATGCTGCGCCTCGAACACATAGGCGTAATGCATGCGCCGCACGGTAGTGCCTTGCAGCGGCAGCTTCGGATCGCCGGCAATTTCGGTGTCGCCGTTGCTGATCCGGTAGACGAGATGTTCGACCGGGTCGGAGAACATCGCCTGGGCGAGCGGCGGCACGGTGATTGAGGCGTCCGGCCCCGCAATCTGAATCTGCTTGGAAATGGCCGTGGCAAGGTCGGCCAGCGACCGGTCGACCACGTGCTGCGTGTATTGCCACGCAAGCCAGTAGGCGATCAGGCCGCTCATCAGAGCGAGCAGCGACAGGGGAGCGGCGAGGCGGCGCAGCAGCGTGCGACGCAGGCTATTCGCGGCCGGGTGGGGCATGATCGAACGCGCGAGAAAGAGGCAGCGGTGGGCGAACCGCGAAACATCGCGAGGCGCCGGCAAATCGCGCATCCATGTGATGAATGCGCCATGCCGGTCCCAGCGCCGTCAGGTCATCGGGCCATGGCGGCCCGAGCCTTCATGGCCATTATGCGGCCTGACGGATTTCCTGCAACAGGTAGCCGAAGCCACGCACCGTGACGATTTCGACACGGCAGTTTTCGAGCTTCTTGCGAACCCGGTGCACATAGACTTCGATCGCGGTGTCGCCCAGGTCGCCGCCGAAGTGCGTCAGGTGGTCCTGCAGTTGCGCCTTGCTGACCACGCGGCCATGGCGCAGCAGCAGCATTTCGAGCACTGCGAATTCGCGTGGCGACAGTTCGAGCGGCTTGTCGTCGTTGAAAATGCGGCGATCGACGCCCGACAGGCGCACGCCGCCGAGCGACACTTCCGGACGCGGCATGTCGCCGTGCGGGCCGCTGCGGCGCATCACGGCGCGGATGCGTGCTTCGAGTTCAGCGGGTTCGAACGGCTTCAGCATGTAGTCGTCGGCGCCGGAATTCAGGCCCTGGACGCGGTCGTTCAGTTCGTCGCGCGCGGTCAGCACGATCACCGGCGTGTGCCGGTTGCTCTGGCGAAAACGCGAGAGCAGCGTCATGCCGTCGATGCCGGGCAGGCCCAGATCGAGGATCACGAGTTCGTGGCGGTTTTGCGTGAGGGCCTGTTCGGCGAAAATGCCGTCGTGGACCATGTCGACCGTGAAGCCGGCTTGTTCGAGACTGCTTTGGATGCCGCGTGCGATGGGGCGGTCATCTTCGATCAGAAGGAGTCGCATGGATTTCGCTCAAGTACAATGGGTTTAGGCGTTCGGGCACGCGGTTCGCCAGGGCGCCTGCTGCACAGGATGCCGGGCGGCGTCGCCGTGCCTGCGGCCGTCGAGCGATCACGAAAGTCATGTCCGATATTACGATCCACGAACTGGAAGCCGCGATCAACTTCTGGCGCGCCCGCTCACCTTCGAGCGGCGACGAACTCGTTCTGTGCAAGGAGGCAAGCGCGCTCTCCAAGCCGTATGCGCTGATGATTGTACAGCGTCAGACCACGCTACCACCGGAAGGTTTGGACACCATCGCCCGGGAAGCGTGGGATTCTTACGTGCGCCTTAAGAATGGCCTGTAGAAGTGAAGGTTTGCGCGCCCGAATACCTGCAAAGCCCTTTCAGCATACCGCAACGGCGATTTGTGTGCCGCCTCGCGTGCCTGACCTGGCCTAGCCTTGCTGCGATCCTTTGGCGACCTGATCGATAAATCGGGCCAGCAAGACATCGCGTTCCGTCAGGCCATTGGCCTCGTGCGTCGACAGCGTGATTTCCACCTTGTTGTAGACGTTGAACCATTCCGGGTGGTGGTCCATTTCCTGTGCCTTGATCGCGACGCGCGTCATGAAGCCGAACGCTTCGTTGAAATCGGCAAACTTGAACTGGCGCTGGATGGCGTCACGGCCGGGAACTGCGAGCCAGCCGTGCAACTGGCTCAGCTGGGTCGAACGCTCTTCCGAAGTGAGTTTGTGAATCATGAGGTGCCTCGCTTGTCTGGATCGGCGCGCCGAAGCGCGCCCGTCTTGATGACTGGCGTCGCACGCCGGTTGAAGCGGCGTGCAAGGCGCGGTCATCCAGCTATTTTTTCACGGATTGGATAGCGCCGCAGCGAGGCGCTTGCGCCGCTGATATCAGACGTCGCCGTCGGGTTGCCAGCCCTCCTGGGTGCCGCGCGTGAGCACGCGGTCGGTGGCGAGGACATCTCCCGCCGCGAACGGCGTAGCGTCAGCCCGCTGCGCGAGCAAAGGGCCGAGGTCCGTGCGCGCGAGGTCGAACAGCTGCGCAAAATCGTCGAGCACAAAGTACGTCTTCTGGAAGGTGTCGATCCGGTAGCGGGTTTGCATCACGCGCGCCAGATCGAAGCCGAGCCGGTTGGGCGCGGCGCTTTCCAGGCTATAGAGCGTTTCGCTCCTGCTCGACACGATCCCCGCGCCATAGATCTGCACGCCGTTCGGGCTCGCCGCATTTCTGATCAGGCCGAATTCGACCGTGTACCAGTACAGCCGGGCGAGCAGCGGCAGGGCGCCGGCGTGATCGGCGGCCAGCGCGGCGCGGCCATAAGCCTGCATATAGTCGGCGAACACCGGGTTGATCAGCAGCGGCACGTGGCCGAACAGATCGTGAAAGCAATCCGGCTCCTGCAGGTAGTCGAGCTGGTCGGGACGGCGCATCCACCAGGTCACAGGAAAGCGGCGGTTTGACAGGTGCCCGAAGAAAACCTGCTCCGGCACCAGCCCCGGTACCGCGACGATTTCCCAGCCGGTAGCGGGCGTAAGCTGTGCATTGATCGCGGCAAACGACGGCACACGCCCGGCGGACAGGTTCAGACGCTCAACCCCGGCGAGAAACGCATCGCACACGCGCCCTTTGAGCAGCGCAGTCTGCCGCGTATAGAGCTGCTTCCACACCGCGTGGTCAACCGCGCTATAGCGCTGCAGCGGCTGGTCGATGGTGAAATCGGCGCGCGTTTCGAGGCCCGCGTCGGATTGTTCCTGCAGTCTGGCGGTGTTGGCCTTGGACATGATGCGACTCTGCTTCGCGAGTGATTCAATACAGTCAGTGTAGGGCCGGGAGACTGCGCGAAGGGCGCAAAGCGAGCGTTGATATTGAGTTATATGCGATAATCGTGCATAAAATGATTAATTGATGCGGAGATTCATCATGCTTGAACTGGATCACTTCGATCTCGCGCTGCTGGAGGTCTTGCAGCGCTTCGGACGTGCGACTCACCAGCAACTCGGCGAGCAGGTGCCGCTGTCGCCTTCGCAGATTGGCCGCCGGCTGCAGCGTCTCGAACAGGCTGGCGTGGTAGACGGCTACCGCGTCGTGCTGCGCCCGGAGAAACTTGGCCTCGGCGTGACCGCGTTCACCAGCCTGAAGCTCAAGCATCACGGCGATTCGATCATCGAGCAGTTCCAGCAGCAGATCGACGTGTTGCCCGAGGTGCTGGAGTGCCACGCCGTGGTGGGCGATGCGGATTATCTGTTGCGCATTGTCGCGCCGGATCTGAACGCGCTGTCGTCGTTCGTGATGAAGAAGTTGATGCGGGTGCCGGGCGTGGATAGCGTGCGCTCGAATATTGTGCTGACCACTTTCAAGCGCAACGGACCGCTGCCGTTAGGCCATCTGTCGCCGGGGACGGCCGCCAGCTAGGGGGCAGCCGTCCCCTTTACCCTTTACTCAGGCGGCTTTCTGCGGTTCGCTGCCCGGACTGAGCAGATCGACATACGCAACCGCTACCAGATCCGTCTCCGGCACTCCGAGCCTTGCGAACATCGCATGAGCTTCGGCGTGGCCGCCGTCCTCGTCATCGTCCTGCGCAAGGACCACTTCAAGTTCGACAAAATCGCCCAGACCATCGACACGGTCGAGGTGAATCCGCGTGCGCCCGGTGATGTAGACGTGGCGTTCCTTGGTGACGATGCCGCGGGTGGTCAGCGCGGTGGCCAGCAGCGCGTGCATGGCTTCCGGATTGGTCACCGGGCTGCGCGTGTAGTACGACGCCTTCGGGCCGTCGCGGTCGTCGCGCTGGTAGAAGATCAGCTCGGCCGGCGTGCCGTCGTCGAACTGGCGCAGCTTCAGCCGTCCGCGCGGCACGTCGTAGAAGAAATCCTGCTGGCGGAAGATCAGCGGAGCCTCGGGCGCAAGTTCGGCGGCGCGTTCGCGGAGTTGATCGAACTGCTGGGCGCGGGCTTTGATTTCGATGTTGCGTGCCATGTCGGGCTCCTGGGAAGGATGGATTGGTCGGCGGCTTCAGGTGGGGCAGGAGCGAAGCGCGCCGGAAAAAGGCAAAGTCGGACAAAGTCGGGTCAAACGAAAGCAAAGGCGGGGCGCAGAACAAAACGCGCGCGAACCCCGAATCTAGCAAAAAGCGCGTGACGGTGGCGTTAAGTCATCTGCGTAAATCGGCTGCCGCAGACGGTGCTGTCATGAGCGCGGCTCATATCGCCCATTGCTGCTCGATCAGCTTGAGCGCCGCGGCTATCGCCGGTTCGTCCTTGCGGGCGGTCAGTGTGACAAAACTCAACTGGGTCGGCACCGTGATCCCGTCGACGATCGTCAGGGCGTGCGCGTGGGCCTCCGCGATGGCGGTGGCATCGCGCGCGAGCGTGAGCCCGACGCCCGATTTGACCAGATCGAGCATGGACGGCTCCTGATCCACCTCGGCCACCTTAACAGGCTTCACGCCGGCTTCGGCAAAGCGCCGCGACAGCAGCCGGTTATGCGCGGAGGCTGGCGGCGTCCAGATCCACGGTAGCGCGGCGAGCGCACGCCAGTCGCGCGCGCCTTTCACACGGTCTTTCCAGCCGGCCGGCGCAAGCACGCGGTACTGGAAATGGGTCAGCGTGACGGCATGAAAGGCGGCGCCGTCGCGCGTATCGTCCTCTGATGGCTGGCCGATGTAGTAGCCGACGTCGAGCTCGCCTGCGCGAATCTGCTCGAGCACCCAGCCGGACATGCCATGCCGCAGCGCCGTCTCGATGTGCGGCCACGTCTCGACGAGCTGCTTGAGAAAGCCGCCGAGGCGCAGGAATTCCGGATCGAGGATCGTCCCGATGCGCAGCCGCCCACGCACCTCGTGACGCAGCGAGGCGGCGGCGCGCTGCACGTCGCCGGCCGCGCCGAGCGCGCGCTCCGCGTGTGGCAGCAACGCCTGGCCGTCGCGCGTCAGCGACAGGCCGTGCGAAGTCCGGGTGAACAGCGTCAGCCCGAGCGTTTCCTGCAGATGCTTGATCTGCAGGCTGACAGCCGGTTGGGTGAGGTGCAGTTGCACCGCAGCACGCGTGAGGTTGCCCTCATTGGCGACGGTGACAAAAGCACGCAGCAGGGTCAGGTCCATACACTGATATTAGCGCGCCTTATGGCGCAATTGAGCATTACTCATTGGATTTCCGGGGTGGTTGGCGCTTACGCTTCGAACATCGCGAGCCAGGGCGCTCAGGCGGTATGGCGGTCAGCGAGCTTATTCATCGGACGAGGCAGACAACATGAGCGAGACACATCGGAGCGAGACGCGCGCCCGCGCGTTGACCCATTTCATCAACGGCCATGCGATTGACGGTACGAGCGACCGTTACGGCGACGTGTTCAATCCGGCGCTCGGCGCGGTGAGCGCGCGCGTGCCGCTGGCGAGCGTGGCGGAGGTCGATGCGGCGGTCGCGGCCGGCATGGCGGCGTTTCCGTCATGGAGCGAGACTGCGCCGATCAAGCGCGCCCGCGTGCTGTTCAGGTTCAAGCAACTGCTGGACCTTCACCACGACGAACTGGCCGAACTGATTACGCGCGAGCACGGGAAGGTGTTTTCCGACGCAAAGGGCGAGGTGATGCGCGGCATCGAGATCGTCGAGTTTGCGTGCGGCATTCCAAATCTCCTCAAGACGGATTTCACTGACCAGATTGGCGGGGGCATCGACAACTGGAACCTGCGCCAGCCGCTGGGCGTGGTGGCAGGCATTACGCCGTTCAACTTTCCGATGATGGTGCCGTGCTGGATGTTCCCGGTGGCAATTGCATGCGGCAACGCGTTTGTGCTGAAGCCATCGGAGCGCGATCCGTCGGCGTCGATCCGGCTGGCCGAGTTGCTGAAGGAAGCGGGTTTGCCGGACGGTGTGTTCAACGTCGTGCATGGCGACAAGGTGGCCGTCGATGCCTTGCTGGCGCATCCGGACGTGAGTGCGCTGTCGTTTGTCGGCTCGACGCCGATTGCCGAATACATCTATACGGAAGGCACGAAGCGCGGCAAGCGGGTGCAGGCGCTGGGCGGGGCGAAGAACCATCTGGTCGTGATGCCGGATGCGGATCTGGATCAGGCGGTTGATGCGCTGATCGGTGCGGCCTATGGCTCGGCGGGCGAGCGGTGCATGGCGATTTCGGTTGCTGTGGCGGTTGGGCATATCGCGGATGAACTGGTTGAGCGGCTCACACCGCGGGTGACGACGCTGAAGATTCGCAACGGGATGGAGCCGGATGCCGAGATGGGCCCGCTGGTGACGGGCGCGCATCGCGCGAAGGTGGAGGGGTATATCGATTCGGGTGTGGCCGAAGGTGCCAGGCTGGTGGTGGATGGGCGCGGGCATCAGGTGCCGGGGCACGAGCAGGGGTTTTTCCTTGGTGGCACGCTGTTCGATGATGTGCAGACCGACATGAAGATTTATCGGGAAGAGATTTTTGGCCCGGTTCTTTGTGTGGTCCGGGTGCCGGATTTTGCTTCAGCGGTTGAGCTCATCAATGCGAATGAGTTTGCCAATGGGGTGGCCTGCTTTACTTCTGATGGTGGTGTGGCTCGTGCCTTCTCGCGGCAGATTCAGATCGGGATGGTTGGCATCAATGTCCCGATTCCTGTGCCGATGGCGTGGCATTCTTTTGGTGGGTGGAAGAAGTCCCTCTTTGGGGATCATCATGCCTACGGTGAAGAGGGGGTGAGGTTCTATACCAGGTACAAGAGCATTATGCAGAGGTGGCCTGACAGTATTGGTAAGGGGGCGGAGTTTACGATGCCAGTGGCGAAGTGATTTTTTTGCCTTCGCGGCGCAGTGGTTGTTGTGCTTCTGGTGTTGGCCTTTCCTTGTTTTCCTGTCGGTTTGTTGGCCATACCCCTGTGCGGGGGCACCTGCTTTTCTTTGTCCCCCAGGGGCTTCCTTCGGGGCGCCGCCGCAAGGAAAAGTAGGCAAAAGAAAGCGGCTCACCCCGCCAGCTTATAAGTGTCCGCCTCTGAAGTGAACCCGGAGTGGTGCGAATACGAGATCGTCTCTCGCACCACTCAAGTTAGTGATAAAGGGCTCATTCATCCGCCTGCGCACTGCGTGCGTGGCGGATGGGTTTGCCAGCTGGGGGCGCTCGGGTGCCGTTGGTTTGTCTGGTGTCATGGCGGGTTGCTGCAGGAAGGCGGGCTGGCTGACTGGAATGCGTGCCTTGAAGTTGCGGGTTCGCCATGCCTTCCGGGCTGATGTGCTGGAGGAGTGTGCAGAGGGAGTTATGCCTGACGGCGGGGCGCGTAGCGCGACGCTGGAGCGGATGAATGCATTGTCACTAACGCGGATTGCGCGAGAGACGATCTTGTCTTCGGACTACTGATGTATCGGCGCAGAGGTGGACAGTTATAAGCCGGCGGGGTGAGCCGCTTTCTTTTGCCTCGCACACGGGCAACGCTATTAGACCAGCAAGAAAACAGGGAAAGGCCAACGCCACAGGCAAACACACCAAACCGCCGCCAGGGCAAAAAACGGAACCACCAGCAACACCTCCGCTTGACGACCCGGCGGAGCCAAAGAGTAACCCAGGCACGAATGCCATGAACGGTGGCTCGTCAAGGAGACAAGGGTGAGCAACAGGACAGAAGCGCGAAGCGAGAAAACCCTGGAAGGGGAATTCGACTACATAGTAATAGGCGCAGGCACCGCCGGTTGCGTCCTGGCCAACCGCCTGAGCGAAGATCCCGAAACCTCAGTACTTCTACTGGAAGCCGGCGGCAAGGACGACTACCACTGGATCCACATCCCGGTAGGGTACCTGTACTGCATCGGCAACCCCCGCACAGACTGGCTCTACAAGACACGGGAAGAACCTGGGCTGAACGGCCGCGCACTCTCATACCCACGCGGCAGGGTCCTGGGCGGCAGCTCATCAATCAACGGCATGATCTACATGCGCGGCCAGCGCGAAGACTACGACGAATGGGCCCGCGTCACCCAGGACGCTTCATGGTCCTGGGACAACGTCCTCCCCATCTTCAGACGTAGCGAAGACTACTACGGCGGCGCCAGCGAATCACACGGCGCAGGCGGCCCGTGGCGCGTCGAAAAGCAACGCCTCAAATGGAAGATTCTCGAGACCTTCGCGCAAGCCGCCCAACAGACCGGCATCCCCGCCACCGACGACTTCAATCGGGGTGACAACACGGGTGTCGGCTACTTCGACGTCAACCAGAAACGCGGCATCCGCTGGAACGCATCAAAGGCTTTTCTGCGCCCCGCGCTCAACCGCCCCAATCTGACCATCATCACCGGCGCACTCACGCAACGCGTCGTGTTCGAAGGGCGCCGCTGCATCGGTGTCGAATATCGCGGCAATGACACCGATTATTTCGCCAGGGCGCGCTGTGAAGTCATCCTGAGTGCGGGCGCGGTCAACTCGCCGCAACTGCTCGAACTGTCCGGTATCGGCAATGGCGCACGGCTGCAGAACCTGGGCATCGATGTGGTCCAGGATCTTCGCGGCGTCGGTGAGAACCTCCAGGATCATCTGCAATTGCGCATGGCGTACAGAGTCGAAGGCGTCCGCACCCTCAATACCGCCTCCGCGCACTGGTGGGGCAAGCTGATGATCGGCCTGCAGTACGCGCTGTTCCAGAGCGGACCGATGTCCATGTCGCCCTCGCAGCTTGGCGCCTTTGCGAAATCGGACCCGGATGACCGCTCGCTGACCCGTCCCGATCTCGAGTATCACGTGCAACCCCTGTCGCTCGACCGGTTCGGCGAACCGCTGCATCGTTTCAACGCCTTCACCGCCTCGGTGTGTCAACTGCGCCCCACCTCGCGCGGCAGCATTCATATCGTTTCGCCCGAGCCGCAGGCGCCGCCGCTGATCGCGCCTGACTATCTGTCGACGGATTACGACCGTCACGTCGCCGCCAACGCGCTGCGTCTCACACGACGGATCGCCGCCGCACCCGCACTGGCCCCTTATCGGCCGCAAGAAATTCTGCCCGGCGTCCAGTTTCAGACCGAGGAAGAGCTTCAGCAAGCCGCCGGTAATGTGGGCACGACAATCTTCCATCCGGTCGGCACCTGCCGCATGGGCACCGTGGACGATCCCGCAGCCGTCGTCGACCAGCGCCTGCGCGTGATCGGCGTGGAGGGCCTGCGTGTGGTGGATGCATCAGTGATGCCGACCATCACATCAGGCAATACCAACTCGCCGACGCTAATGATCGCCGAACGCGCGAGCGACATGATTCGCGAGGATCGTCGCGCACGGCTTGCCAGTCTCGCCTCGTCAACACACCCGGCGCCAACGATGTCCATTGCGTGACATGCAAGCTCGATGCGCACCGTGGCTGTCAGGTGCGCATCGGATACTAAGTGCAAATCCCAATGAATGCGCTGCATCATTGGCGCGACAATGGCGCCATGCTGCGTGGCGCGGCATGGATTACCATCCGGATTGGTGCGCCACGCCAACGAATGGCGCGGGGGTGCCGTCGTTATCAAACGTCGCGCAGCCTCTGGCGCGGAAGGTCGTAGTGCTTCGCCTCACTTCGCATGGAAGGGAACATGATTCTCGGCGATACGATTCTCGAAACGCGCGGGCTGACGAGAGAGTTCAAGGGTTTTGTTGCCGTCAACGGCGTCAACCTGCGGGTGCGTCGTGGCTCGATCCATGCGCTGATCGGGCCGAATGGCGCCGGCAAGACGACCTGCTTCAATCTGCTCACCAAGTTCCTCGAGCCTACTGCGGGTCAGATCGTCTATAACGGCGTCGATATCACCCGCGAGCGCCCGGCGCAGATCGCTCGCCGCGGCATCATCCGTTCGTTTCAGATCTCTGCGGTATTTCCCCATCTGACAGCATTGCAGAATGTGCGCATTGGTTTGCAGCGCGCACTCGGCACGGCCTTTCACTTCTGGAAGACCGAGCGCACGCTGCACCAGCTCGATGATCGTGCGATGGATCTGCTCACGCAGGTCGGTCTGACCGATTTCGCCGATGTGCCCACGGTCGAACTTTCCTATGGCCGCAAACGCGCGCTCGAAATCGCCACCACGCTTGCGATGGAGCCGGAACTGATGCTGCTCGACGAGCCGACCCAGGGCATGGGCCACGAAGACGTCGATCGCGTCACCGCACTGATCAAGAAGGTCTCGAGCGGGCGCACCATCCTGATGGTCGAGCACAACATGAATGTGATCGCCGGTATCTCCGATACGATCACCGTCCTGCAACGCGGCGAGGTGCTCGCCGAAGGCACCTATGCCGAAGTATCGAAGAGCCCACTGGTGATGCAGGCCTATATGGGCAGCGCCGATGCCGCGCTCGTCGGAGCGCACGCATGAACACGATTGCCGAGCGCGAGAATGTCGAAGTGAGCGGCGTCGCCAACGCCGAACCTGCGCTGGAGATTGCGGGGCTGCAGGCGTGGTATGGGGAATCCCACATATTGCACGGGGTCGATCTGACCGTGAACCGCGGTGAAGTGGTGACGCTGCTCGGCCGCAATGGCGCCGGGCGCACCACCACGCTGCGCGCGATCATGGGGCTCACCGGCCGGCGCACCGGCTCGATCCGCGTCGGGGGACGCGAGACGATCGCGATGCCCACCCATCGCATCGCGCATTGCGGCATTGGCTATTGCCCGGAAGAGCGCGGCATATTTTCGAGCCTCTCATGTGAGGAAAACCTGTTGCTGCCGCCGCCGGTCGGCGACGCCGCACACATGATGTCGCTCGACGAGATCTACGCGATGTTCCCGAATTTGCAGGAACGCCGGGGGAGCCAGGGCACGCGGCTCTCGGGGGGCGAGCAGCAGATGCTCGCAGTGGCCCGCATCCTGCGCACCGGCGCCAGTCTGCTGCTGCTTGACGAAATCTCCGAGGGTCTCGCACCGGTGATCGTGCAGGCGCTCGCACGCATGATCGTGACGCTCAAGGCGCGCGGCTACACGATCGTGATGGTCGAACAGAATTTCCGCTTTGCCGCGCCGCTGGCCGACCGCTTCTATGTGATGGAGCATGGCGGCATCGTCGAGCACTTCGGCGCGAGCGAACTCGAAAGCAAGATGCCAGCGCTGCACGACCTGCTCGGCGTGTAGGCGTCTGATTGCCTCTGATAACCACAAGCAAGGAAACAAGGAGACAGCAATGAAATTGAAAACACTCGCGCGGCTTTCGGCATTCTGCTTTGCAGCAGCGGCCAGTGCCGCGCTGACGATGGGTAGCGCGCGGGCCGCCGACGACGCAGTCAAGGTCGGCTTCATCACCGATATGTCAGGCCTGTATGCGGACATCGACGGGCAGGGCGGCCTCGAAGCGATCCGCATGGCCGTGGCCGACTTCGGCGGCAAGGTCAACGGCAAGCCGATCGAGGTTGTCTACGCCGATCACCAGAACAAGGCGGATATCGCCGCATCGCGGGCGCGCGAATGGTTCGACCGTGACGGCGTCGATCTGCTGATCGGCGGCACGAATTCGGCCACCGGCCTGTCGATGAACCAGGTCGCGAATGAGAAGCATAAGGTCTTCATCAGCATTGGCGCCGGCGCAGACACGCTGACCAACGAGCAGTGCACGCCGTACACGATCCACTACGCGTACGACACGACGGCGCTTGCGAAGGGTACCGGCTCGGCGGTCACGAAGCAGGGCGGCAAGACCTGGTTCTTCCTGACGGCTGACTACGCGTTCGGCAAGGCGCTGGAGAAAGCGACCTCGGACGTGGTGAAGGCAAACGGCGGCCAGGTGCTCGGCGACGTGCGGCATCCGCTGTCGGCGTCGGACTTCTCGTCGTTCCTGTTGCAGGCGCAGTCATCGAAGGCGCAGGTACTGGGCCTCGCGAATGCCGGTGGCGACACGATCAACTCGATCAAGGCCGCCAGGGAATTCGGCATTCAGAAGACCATGAAGCTCGCGGCGCTGCTGATCTTTATCGACGACATCCACAGCCTCGGTCTGGAGACCACGCAAGGCCTCGTGCTGACCGACAGCTGGTACTGGAACAAGGACGCCACCACGCGCAAATGGGCCGAGCGTTACTTCGACAAGATGAAGAAGATGCCGTCGAGCCTGCAGGCGGCCGACTACTCGGCAACGATGACATACCTGAATGCCGTAAAGGCAGTCGGTTCGACGGACTCCGACAAGGTGATGGCCCAGTTGAAGAAGACGAAGATCGACGACTTCTATGCCAAGGGTTATATCCGTCAGGACGGCAGCATGATTCACGACATGTATCTGATGCAGGTGAAGACGCCGGCCGAATCGAAAGAACCCTGGGATTACTACAAGATCACGGCGACCATCCCTGGCGAGCAGGCGTTCACGACCAAGCAGGAAACGCGCTGCGCGCTGTGGAAATAGGCGCCGGCTGAAACCCCGTCTGCCCGTCTGCAGCTTAAGGCGTGGCAGATGGAATTGTTTTACATGCTGCGCACGGGCCGGGTACGGGGGGGGCCGCGTGTGGCCGGATCGCGCGCATCTCGATCTCACCTTGACGACGGGTTAAGGGTTCAATGGAAATCTTTGGCATTCCGCTATCGGCGATGCTGAGCCAGCTGTTGCTCGGGCTCGTGAACGGTTCGTTCTACGCGATTCTGAGTCTTGGCCTCGCGATCATCTTCGGCCTGCTCAACGTGATCAACTTCGCGCATGGCGCGTTGTTCATGCTGGGCGCCATGCTCGCGTGGATGGGGCTGTCGTATTTCAACCTGCCGTACTGGGTCATGCTGGTGCTGGCGCCGCTGATCGTCGGCGTGTTTGGGATCCTGATCGAGCGTTCGATGCTGCGCTGGCTGTACAGGCTCGACCATCTGTACGGGCTGTTGCTGACCTTCGGCCTGACGCTCGTGGTCGAGGGCGTGTTCCGTTCGATCTACGGCTCTTCCGGGCAGCCCTACGACGTGCCCGAGGCGCTCTCCGGCGCGACCAATCTCGGCTTCATGTTCCTGCCGAACTATCGGGCGTGGGTGGTGGCGGCGTCGCTGGTGGTCTGCTTCGCGACGTGGTTCGTGATCGAGAAGACGCGTCTGGGCGCCTATCTGCGCGCCGGCACCGAGAACCCGAAGATGGTGGAGGCGTTCGGCGTCAACGTGCCGCTGATGATCACGCTGACCTATGGTTTCGGTGTCGCACTCGCAGCGTTTGCGGGCGTGCTGGCCGCACCGGTGATCCAGGTGTCGCCGCTGATGGGGCAGCCGATGATCATCACCGTGTTCGCCGTGGTTGTGATCGGCGGGATGGGGTCGATCATGGGCTCGATTCTCACGGGCCTGTTGCTGGGCGTGATCGAAGGGTTCACCCGCGTGTTTTACCCGGAAGCGTCGGCGACCGTCGTCTTCGTGATCATGGCGCTCGTGCTGCTGGTGCGCCCGGCGGGTCTTTTCGGCAAGGAAAAATGATGCAAAGAAAAGCGCTCTACGCCCTGCTGCTGCTCGCGCTCATCGCCGTGCCGTTCATTGGCATCTATCCGTTGTTCGTGATGAAGGTGCTGTGCTTCGCGCTGTTCGCGGCGGCCTTCAACCTGCTGATCGGCTACACCGGTCTGCTGTCGTTCGGTCACGCCATGTTTCTCGCGATGGCGGGGTACACCACCGGCTACGCCATCCAGACCCTCGGCTATTCACCGGAGCTGGGCGTGCTCGCGGGCACGGCGGCGGCGACGGTGCTGGGGCTGATCGTCGGCCTGTTTGCGATCCGCCGCCAGGGCATCTACTTCGCCATGGTGACGCTTGCGCTCGCGCAGATGGTCTATTTCGTGTTCCTGCAGGCGCCGTTCACGCACGGCGAGGATGGCCTGCAGGCGGTGCCGCGCGGCAAGCTGTTCGGGTTGCTGGACCTGTCGTCCGATCTCACGCTGTACTACGTCGTGCTGGTGGTGATGGTGCTGATGTTCCTGCTGATCGTGCGCATCGTGCATTCGCCGTTCGGGCAGGTGCTGGTCGCCATCAAGGAGAACGAGCCGCGTGCCGTCTCGCTCGGCTACGACACGGACCGCTTCAAGCTGCTGGCTTTCGTGCTGTCCGCGGGCATTGCCGGGCTGGCCGGTTCGTTGAAGGTGCTGGTGCTCGGTTTCGAGACCTTGAGCGACGCCTACTGGACCATGTCCGGGCTGGTCATCCTGATGACGCTGGTGGGCGGCATGGGGACGTTGTTCGGACCGCTGCTCGGCGCCGCGCTGATCGTCGCGCTTGAAGACCGCCTGGGCGATATCGGCGGCGCGCTGGCGTCGTTGACGGGGGTGCAGTGGTTCAATTCGCTCGGCGAGTCGGCGACCATCGTCACCGGCCTGATTTTCATCGCATGCGTGCTGGCGTTTCGGCGCGGGATAGTCGGCGAGATCGTCGCGCGGGTTCGGCCGCTGCGTGCGTGACGGATACGGGTGCCGAAGTACTTCGGAATCCGATGCAAATGACAGGTAAAGGCGCTCGTTGTGCCGCGGGGGCGCTGCATCGCAATGCATTTAACGTGCCCCAATTGAGTGCTGCGATGCACCACTAGGGTAAATGCTAGTTGCCCGGATGGGAGCGGTTGTTTAATCTTCACCCAGTTCTGATGAACACCGAATTTGCAGGTGGAGAACGAGGAGACAATGAGGCACTCAGTGCCCAGACGAAAGCGCTGTTGGATTGATATCCAACAGCGCTTTTTATTTGCCCCTTCATAAAATCCGGCATTCAGCCGCGCGTTAAATCAGCCCTTGTTTTCTGGCGCCGGTCGCGGTCTTTTTCACCACACCAGATACCTTCAAAGCGCTTGCCGCAGGCTGCTCGCGTCCGCTACACTCGCCATTCACCGACCGCTGGGTCGGGGTTTTAACCCGGCAGATTCAATTCAAACGAATAACGTGGCAGCACGAGGAGCGGGATGAATCCGGCATTGCGTTGGGTGAGCGCGGCATTAGTTGCGACGGGTGTATCGGCGGCATGGAGCGGCCATGCCTTTGCAGATGTGAAAATCGGCGTAACGGTATCGGCCACGGGCCCCGCGGCGTCGCTGGGCATTCCGGAAAAGAACACCATCGCATTGCTGCCGAAGGAAGTGGCGGGGCAGAAAATCGATTACATCGTGCTCGATGATGCGACCGATTCCACCCAGGCCGTCAAGAACGCCCGCAAGCTCACGAGCGAAGATCACGTCGATGCGCTGGTCGGCTCGACGGTCGTGCCGAACTCGCTCGCCATGATCGACGTTGCCGCTGAAACGTCGACGCCGATGATCTCGATGGCCGCTGCCGCATCGATCGTCGAACCGATGGATGCGAAGCGCGCGTGGGTCTTCAAAACGCCGCAGAACGACATTCTGATGGCCACGGCAATTGCCCAGCACATGGCCAGTCACGGCGTGAAGACGGTGGCGTTCATCGGCTTTGCGGACGCTTATGGCGAGAGCTGGTTCAAGGAATTCGGCAAGGCTGCTGATCTCGCGAAGATCAAGGTTGTGGCGAACGAGCGCTTCGCGCGCACCGATGCATCGGTCACCGGCCAGGTGCTGAAGATGATGTCGCAGAACCCGGATGCGGTGCTGATTGCGGGGGCGGGCACGCCGGCGGCGTTGCCGCAGAAAACGCTGAAAGAGCGCGGATACAAGGGCAGGTACTATCAGACGCACGGCGTCGCGAACAACGATTTCCTGCGCGTGTGCGGCAAGGATTGCGAAGGCACGTATCTGCCGGCAGGCCCCCTGCTGGTCGCCGATCAGCTACCTGAGTCGAACCCTGTGAAGAAAAGCGCGCTGGCCTACAGGCATGCGTACGAAACGGCTTACGGCGCCGGTTCGGTGTCGACGTTCGGCGGCCACGCGTGGGATGCGGGCCTGTTGTTGCAGCGTGCGATTCCGGTCGCGCTGCAAAAGGGGCAACCAGGTACGCCTGCCTTCCGCGAAGCGCTGCGCGCGGCGCTCGAAAGCACCAAAGACATGGCGGCTTCACACGGCATCTTCAACATGAGCACGGACGACCATTCCGGTCTCGACCAGCGGGCACGCGTGATGGTGGAGATTGTCGACGGCAGGTGGAAGCTGGCCGGCGACTGAGCGAAGGCGCAAGAGCGATCCGGACCAGACAGAAGGCGCGTGCAGTTGACGCGCCTTTTTTGTTGCACGCGATGTGGCGCGCGCGTGAGCCGCATGCAGCATGATCGTGCCGCAGGTGGCAGGAGCACGTTGTTCATGGCAGGCAGCAGGTTGCCGGAGCAGGGCGCCGGACAGACACGGAAGAGCGATATGCGCCCGGCAGGGAAAACCATGCTTGGCACACCCGGACCCGATAACTAGATTCAGACACCCGGCCCACGAGCCGGATAACACGATACGCGCATCAGGCGTTTGGAGACAGACAATGAAAATGACAGGGCAGTGGGTACGCACAGCGATCGCGCTGGCGCTGGTATGTGGCGCGAGTGCGGCGGTTGCGCAGGTGAAAATCGGCGTGACATTGTCGACCACGGGGGCGGCGGCGTCGCTCGGGATTCCTGAGAAGAACACCATCGCATTGTTGCCGAAGGAGATCGGGGGCAAGAGCGTGCAGTACATCGTGCTCGACGACGCGTCCGACACCAGCAAGGCCGTGCAAAACACGCACAAGCTGATCGATGAGTATCATGTCGACGCGATCATCGGCTCCACCGTCACGCCGAATTCGCTGGCGATGCTCGACGTCGTGTCGGAAGGCAAGACGCCCATGATCTCGCTCGCGGCGTCGGCCGCGATCATCTCGCCGATGGACGCGAAACGTGAATGGACTTTCAAGACCCCGCAAAACGACAGCCTGATGGCGGACGCGATTGCGGATTACATGGACAAGCACGGCATCAGGACGGTCGGCTACATCGGCTTCTCGGACGCGTATGGCGAGAGCTGGTACACCGTCTTCAGCGCGGCCGCAGCCGCGCATCATCTGAAGCTGGTTGCCAATGAGCGCTACAACCGCACCGATGCATCGGTGACGGGACAGGTGCTGAAGACCATGGCTGCGAAGCCGGACGCCGTGCTGATCGGAGGTTCCGGAACACCTGCGGCGCTGCCCGCCAGGACGCTGAAAGAACGCGGTTTCACGGGCAAGATCTATCAGACTCACGGTGTGGCCAACAACGACTTCCTGCGTGTATGCGGCAAGGATTGCGAAGGCGAACTGCTGCCGGCCGGTCCGATTCTCGTGGCCGACCAGTTGCCTGAGTCGAACCCGGTGAAGCAATCGTCCGAGGCGTACAAGACGGCCTATGAAAAGGCTTACGGCGCAGGCTCGGTGTCGACGTTCGGCGGTCACGCCTGGGATGCCGGGCAGATGCTGCAGCGGGCGATTCCCGAGGCATTGAAGAAGGGGCAGCCGGGCACCGCCGCGTTCAGGCAAGCGTTGCGTGACGCGCTCGAGAACATCAGGGACCTGCCGCTTGCGCACGGCATCATGAACACCACGTCGACCGATCACAACGGCCTCGACAACCGTGCACGCGTGATCGTGCAGATCGTCGACGGCAAGTGGAAGCTGCAGAACGATTAGGAACCAGCGATACGCGCCTCTCGCGCCCACGGTGCGGTGGATGACGCTGCGCCGCCATGCTGGTCGATGACAATGGCAAGATCCGCCGCGCCGTTTTCCGGCGCGGCGGTTGTGTTTTCGCAAGGCGGGTTCCCGGCATCCCGGCATCACCGGTTCGTGGCGGCTCCTCTGTTTTGCCGCTATGACTTGCCATGCCGGTATCCCGGTTTCGATTTCGACGTTTCAGGACGAGGAAGTATGGATCTATCAATTGCGGCGATCCTCGCGCAGGACGGCATCACCACCGGGGCGATCTATGCGCTGCTGGCGCTTGCACTGGTGCTGGTGTTTTCCGTGACGCGCGTCATCTTTATTCCGCAGGGCGAGTTCGTGTCCTACGGTGCGCTGACACTTGCCGCACTGCAGTCACAGAAATTTCCGGCCACCTGCTGGTTGCTGATGGCGATGGGTGCGGCCTGTTTCGTGGTCGAGACAGCAGGGCTCGTGCGGCATCCCGAGCGGCGCGGCAATGCGGCGCGTACCGTGGTCACGCTGGCGGCCAGGTATCTGCTGTTCCCGGTTGCCGTGTATGCGCTCACGCACGGGCTGTTCATGCAGCCCTTGCCGATGCTCGTGCAGATCGCGCTGACGCTGTTGATCGTGATCCCCATGGGGCCGTTCGTGTACAGGCTCGCCTTTGAGCCGCTCGCTGAAGCCACCACGCTGGTGCTGCTGATCGTGGCGGTGGCGGTGCACTTCGCGATGGTTGGCCTCGGGCTGGTGATGTTCGGCGCGGAGGGCTCGCGCACCAACGCATTCTCCGATGCGACGTTCAACCTGGGCAGCCTGTCGGTCTCCGGGCAGAGCCTGTGGGTGCTCGGCACGGCTGTCGTGCTGATCGTGGCGCTGTACCTGTATTTCGATCGCTCGATCTCGGGCAAGGCGTTGCGCGCAACCTCGGTCAACCGGGTCGGCGCGCGGCTGGTCGGCATCGGCACGACCCAGGCTGGCCGGCTGGCGTTCACGCTCGCGGCAGGCCTCGGGGCCCTGTGCGGCATCCTCGTCGCACCCCTCACTACCATCTACTACGACTCGGGCTTCCTGATCGGCCTGAAGGGCTTCGTGGGGGCCATCATCGGCGGGCTGGTCAGCTATCCGCTGGCCGCCGCGGGCTCGGTGCTGGTGGGTCTGCTGGAGTCGTATTCGTCGTTCTGGGCGAGTGCCTACAAGGAAGTGATCGTGTTCACGCTGATCATCCCGGTGCTGCTGTGGCGCAGTCTCGCCAGCCCGCACGCGGAAGAGAACGAGGAGTGACACGATGAAACGCATCATGCAAAACAGGTTCTTCTGGTTGTTCCTCGTGGTGATGTTTGCGCTGCCGGTGTTGCCGCAGCCGGTTCATGTGCCCGAGTACTGGGTCACGCTGCTCAATTACATCGGCCTGTATGCGATCGTGGCAATCGGACTGGTGCTGCTGACGGGAATCGGCGGCATGACGAGCTTCGGGCAGGCGGCGTTCGTTGGCGTCGGCGCTTACACGACGGCGTTCCTGACGACGCAGTATGGCGTGTCGCCATGGCTCGCGCTGATCGTGGGCGTGGTGCTGACGGCGTTGATCGCGCTGATGCTCGGCGCGGTGACGATGCGGCTGTCGGGGCACTTTTTGCCGCTCGGCACCATTGCATGGGGGCTGGCGCTGTTCTACCTGTTCGGCAATCTCGACATCCTCGGCAAGTACGACGGCATCAACGGCATTCCGGTGCTGAACGTGTTTGGTATCAACCTGGAGTCGGGGCGCCACATCTACTACCTGATCTGGGTGGTGGTCCTCGGTGCGGTGGTTTCCGTTCAGAATCTGCTTAACAGCAGGCCGGGGCGGGCGATTCGCGCGTTGCGTGGCGGCGGCGCCATGGCCGAGGCAATGGGCGTGAATACGGCGTGGATGCGGGTGGTGATCTTTATCTACGCCGCGGTGCTGGCGTCGATCTCCGGCTTTCTCTACGCGCATCTGCAGCGGGCGGTGAATCCGACGCCGTTCGGCCTGAACCACGGTATCGAGTTCCTGTTCATGGCGGTGGTGGGTGGCGTCTCGCATGTGTGGGGCGCGGTGCTCGGCGCGGCGATCCTGACCATCCTGCAGGATTATCTGCAGACGCTGCTGCCCAGGCTGCTGGGGGAAAGCGGCAATTTCGAAGTGATCGTGTTCGGCGTGCTGATGGTGCTGTTGCTGCAGTATGCGCGGCAGGGCGTGTGGCCATACGTTGCGCGCCTGTTTCCGCGTGGCCCGCGCGCCCATGTGCCGGAGCATGCAGAGCCGTTGCCGCAGCGCAGCAAGCCCGCCGCGGGCGAGACCCTGTTGAGCGTCGATAAGGCTCGCAAGCAGTTCGGCGGTCTGGTGGCGGTGAACGACGTCAGCTTCGAGGTGCAGGCGGGACAGATTATCGGGTTGATCGGGCCGAACGGCGCGGGCAAATCGACGACCTTCAATCTCGTCACCGGTGTGTTGCCGGCGACCAGCGGCGAGATCAGATTCCGCGGTGAACGGATTGACGCGCTCACGTCACGTGACATCGTCAAACGCGGGATTGGACGCACGTTCCAGCACGTCAAACTGCTGCCTGGCATGAGCGTGCTGGAAAACGTCGCGATCGGTGCGCATTTGCGCGGTCATGCGGGCGTGTGGCGCAGCGTGGCGAAACTGAACGGTGCCGAGGAAGGGCGCCTGATGGCGGAAGCGGCCCGGCAGATTCGTCGCGTGGGCCTCGAAGACCATATGTATGACGAGGCGGGAAGTCTCGCGCTCGGCCAGCAGCGGATTCTGGAAATTGCCCGCGCGTTGTGCTGCGATCCGACCCTGCTGCTGCTCGACGAACCGGCAGCGGGTCTGCGTTATCAGGAGAAGCTGCAGCTCGCTGGCCTGTTGCGCAAGCTGAAAGAAGAGGGGATGAGCGTGTTGCTCGTCGAACACGACATGGATTTCGTGATGAATCTGACGGATCGGCTGGTGGTGATGGAGTTTGGAACGCGAATCGCCGAAGGCTTGCCGCAGGACGTGCAGAAGGATCCGGCGGTGCTCGAGGCTTATCTCGGCGGGGTGGACTGATGCGAACGATGATGAATTCCGCCATGCCGGTTCTCGACGTGGAAGGCCTGTCGGTTCGCTACGGCAAGGTCGAGGCGCTGCATGGCGCTGCCATCAAGGTGAGGCCGGGGCAGATCGTTTCGGTGATCGGTCCGAACGGGGCAGGGAAGTCCACTTTGCTCAACGCGATCATGGGCGCGTTGCCGGTGACCGGCCACGCCAGGGGTGCAATCGTGTATCACGGGGAGGACGTTAGCGCGGTGCCGGTTGAAAAGCGCGTCGCACGTGGCATGTGCCTCGTCCCGGAGAAGCGCGAGCTGTTTGCGACGATGAGCGTCGAGGACAATCTGGTGCTAGGCGCCTATCGGCGCAGGCGCGCCGGCGAGCGCAACTATCTGGACCAGCTTGAGCCGGTTTTCACGCTGTTTCCGCGGCTCAAGGAACGTCGCAGGCAGGCAGCGGGTACGCTGTCCGGTGGCGAGCGGCAGATGCTGGCGGTGGGTCGGGCGCTGATGGGCAAGCCCGAGTTGCTGATGCTCGACGAGCCTAGCCTCGGTCTCGCACCGCTGATCGTGAAGGAGATTTTTCACATCATTAGTGCGCTGCGACAGAGCGGCGTGGCGACCCTGCTGATCGAGCAGAACGCGCGGGCGGCGTTGCAGATTTCCGACTACGGCTATGTGCTGGAGACCGGCGAGCTGGCGCTGGAAGGACCGGCCGCCGATCTGGCGCAGAATCCGCGCGTGATCGAAACCTATCTGGGATTGGTGAAGAAAGTGGCCTGAAGCATTTCAGCACAACGGTTAGCCGTCGATCGAGCAGTGTGTTTCACGTGAAACACGCTGCTTTTTTTATCGCCTCGCCAACCGGACGAAATTCGGGCCAAAAGCGAACCCGCTATAATTCGCCCATACATTTTCCTTAGAAGGTTCACGCGGTGTCCTGGCGTGAGATCCGCGATGCTTTATCCCACAGAATTTGACGTAATCGTCGTTGGCGGCGGCCATGCCGGCACCGAAGCCGCGCTGGCTTCCGCGCGCATGGGCAACAGGACGCTCCTGCTGACGCACAACATCGAAACCCTCGGCCAGATGAGCTGCAATCCATCGATCGGCGGCATCGGCAAAGGCCATCTGGTGAAGGAAGTCGATGCGCTGGGCGGTGCCATGGCCGCAGCAACCGACGAAGGCGGTATCCAGTTCCGTATCCTGAATTCGTCCAAGGGGCCGGCCGTGCGCGCCACCCGCGCGCAGGCGGACCGCCTGCTCTACAAGCAGGCTATCCGTCATCGCCTCGAGAATCAGCCGAATCTCTGGCTGTTCCAGCAGGCCGTGGACGACCTGATGGTGGAAGGCGATCGGGTCGTGGGCGCCGTGACGCAGGTCGGGATCCGCTTCCGGTCGCGCGCGGTCGTGCTGACGGCCGGGACATTCCTCGACGGCAAGATTCACGTCGGTCTGAACAACTATACCGGCGGTCGAGCCGGTGACCCCGCTGCCGTGTCGCTGTCTGCGCGTCTGAAGGAACTGAAGCTGCCGCAAGGCCGCCTTAAGACCGGCACGCCGCCGCGTATCGATGGCCGCACGATCGATTTCTCCAAGCTGGAAGAGCAGCCCGGCGATCTGGATCCGGTGCCGGTGTTTTCCTTTCTCGGCCGGGTCGAGCAGCATCCGCGCCAGGTGCCGTGCTGGGTGACGCATACCAACGGGCGCACCCACGACATCATCCGCGGCGGGCTGGACCGGTCGCCGATGTACACCGGCGTCATCGAAGGGGTAGGGCCGCGCTATTGCCCGTCGATCGAGGACAAGATCCACCGCTTTGCGTCGAAAGAATCGCATCAGATCTTTCTCGAACCGGAAGGCCTGACCACCAACGAGTTCTATCCCAACGGGATCTCCACCAGCCTGCCGTTCGACGTGCAACTGGAGCTGGTGCGCTCGATGGTCGGCCTGGAGCACGCGCACATCCTGCGACCGGGTTATGCGATCGAGTACGACTATTTCGATCCGCGAGGGTTGAAGGCATCGCTGGAAACCAAGGTGATCAGCGGGCTCTTCTTTGCCGGTCAGATCAACGGGACGACGGGCTATGAAGAGGCCGCCGCACAGGGTCTGCTCGCAGGGATCAACGCGGGTCTGCATGTGCAGGACAGGGATGCATGGTGCCCGCGCCGTGATCAGGCCTACCTTGGCGTGCTGGTCGACGACCTGGTGACGCGTGGCGTGTCTGAGCCGTACCGGATGTTCACCAGCCGTGCCGAATACCGCCTGAGCCTGCGCGAGGACAACGCCGACATGCGTCTGACGGAAACCGGTCGCGAACTCGGCGTGGTGGATGACGTGCGCTGGGATGCATTCAGCCGCAAGCGCGACGCTGTTTCACGTGAAACAGAGCGCCTTCGTACCACGTGGGTCAATCCCAGGACGTTATCTGTGGAAGAGGCGAGCGCATTGCTGGGCAAGGCAATCGACCACGAATACAGCCTCGCCGACCTGCTGCGGCGTCCGGGCGTGACCTATGACGGCGTCTGCGGTTTGCGCGAAGGCGCCTGCGCGCCGGCGGAAACGCTCGCTGATGACGATGTCCTGCTGGCGCAGATCAAGGAACAGATCGAGATCGGCATCAAGTATCAGGGTTATATCGAGCGTCAGGCGGGGGAAATCGAGCGCAACGAGTCGCACGAGAACACCCGTTTGCCCGAGGGACTGGACTACGCCGAAGTGCGCGGCCTGTCGTTCGAAGCGCGCCAGAAGCTGACCCAGTTCCGTCCCGAAACCATCGGCCAGGCCTCACGTATTTCCGGCATCACGCCCGCGGCGATCTCGCTGCTGATGGTTCACCTGAAGCGCGGTCTGGGGCGTCGCCCGACCCAACCCGCCGATATCGCGAACAGCGGCACCGACGCCACGCCGGTGGCGCAATGACGGCACGGCAGAAGGGGTTCGGCGGCGCGGACAGCAGGGAGGCCCTGGCCGTGCTGCTCGCGGAAGGTGTCCATGAACTGGGCCTCGACCTGAACGACGCCCAGTCCGGCAAACTGCTCGACTACGTCGCATTGCTCGCCAAGTGGAATGCCGTGTACAACCTCACGGCCATCCGCGACCCGCGGCAAATGCTGATCCAGCACATTCTCGACTCGCTTTCCATCGTGCAGCATCTCGCCGGCCGTGGCCCGTCGTCGGTCCTCGATGTCGGCTCGGGCGGCGGCTTGCCGGGCATCGTGCTGGCAATCGTTTTGCCTGACTGGACAGTCACGCTCAACGACATCGTCCATAAAAAGACCGCGTTCCAGGCGCAGGCGAAAGCCGAACTGGGCCTGATCAACCTGTCTGTTGTGACCGGGCGCGTCGAAACGCTGAAGCCTGGCGTGGAAGTGCCGGCAAAGTTTGATGTAATCGTCTCGCGTGCATTCGCAGAGCTCGCGGATTTCGTTACACTGGCCCGTCATCTGGTTGCGGAGCAGGGTGCGATCTGGGCGATGAAGGGGGTACGTCCCGATGGCGAGATCGAACGCCTGCCGGCCGGCGCCCACGCGAAACAGATCATCCGGCTCAAGGTGCCGTCGCTCGAAGCCGAACGGCACCTTGTCGAAGTCGTGCTGGACGCCGGCAGTTGAACCAGGGCGAACCGAACGCAAGCGCATTCCAACCTATCCAGGCAGCAAAAAGGGACACACGAACGATGGCAAAAATCTTCTGCGTTGCGAACCAGAAGGGCGGCGTCGGGAAGACGACGACAACAGTCAATCTCGCCGCGAGCCTCGTATCGCAGGGACAGCGTGTCCTTCTCATCGATCTGGACCCGCAGGGTAACGCCACGATGGGCAGCGGCATCGACAAGGCTGCCTGCGCAAACACTGTCTATGAAGTGCTGGTGGATGGCGTCTCGGTGGCCGACGCGCGAGTGCGGCCGGAAGCGGTTGCCTACGATGTGCTGCCGGCCAACCGCGAGCTGGCGGGCGCCGAAGTCGAACTGGTCAGCGTGCACAATCGCGAGCGTCAGTTGAAGGACGCGCTCGCGCTGGTCCAGGGCGAGTACGACTTCGTGCTAATCGACTGTCCGCCGGCCTTGTCGTTGCTGACGCTCAACGGCCTGTGCGCCGCGCACGGCGTCGTGATTCCGATGCAATGCGAGTACTTCGCGCTCGAAGGGCTGTCGGACCTGGTCAACACCATCAAGCAGGTGCACGCGAACCTGAATCGCGACCTGAAGGTGATCGGCCTGCTGCGCGTGATGTTCGATCCGCGCATCACGCTGCAACAACAGGTCTCCGACCAGCTGAAAGAGCATTTCGGCGACAAGGTATTTGACGTCGTGATCCCGCGCAACGTGCGCCTTGCCGAGGCACCGAGCTACGGATTGCCGGGTGTCGTGTTCGACCGGGCATCGCGCGGCGCGCAGGCGTACGTGCAATTCGGCGCGGAAATGATTGAACGGGTGCGCGCGATCTGACGCGTGGCCATGCATCCCAGGCGGACTGGGCGCCCCCAGCCTGGCGCTTCGCGCCAGGCCCCCGAGGGGGCCAGGCCCCCGGGGGGACTTCCTGCGGGGCGGAAAACTTGGGGCGGCCCGGCGTTCTCTTGAAAGGAAGCACGATGAATGCAGTAGCAAGGAAGAAGGGATTGGGCCGGGGGCTGGAAGCATTGCTCGGCGGCAGCGCGGATATCACCGAGGCGGTGAAGATCGACGGCGCGCCGCACGTCTTGCCGCTCGGCAAGCTGCAGGCCGGCAAGTACCAGCCGCGCACGCGCATGGACGAAGGCGCGCTGCAGGAACTGGCCGCGAGCATTCGCGCGCAAGGGCTGATGCAGCCGATCCTCGTGCGCCCGGTGTCGCTGGACAGGTATGAAATCATCGCGGGCGAGCGGCGTTTTCGCGCAGCGCGTCTGGCCGGTCTCGACGAGGTGCCGGTGCTGGTAAGGGATGTGCCCGACCAGGCTGCCGCCGCGATGGCGCTGATCGAGAACATCCAGCGCGAGGATCTGAACCCGCTGGAAGAGGCGCAGGGCATCCAGCGTCTGCTCGATGAATTCAGCTTTACGCATGAGCAGGCCGCGGAGTCGGTGGGGCGCTCGCGCAGCGCGGTGTCGAACCTGCTGCGTTTGCTGAATCTGGCTGCGCCGGTGCAAACGATGCTGCTCGCCGGCGATCTCGACATGGGGCACGCACGCGCACTGCTGGCGGTGGACGCGGCAACGCAGATCACGCTGGCCAACCAGGTCGTCAACAGGCGGATGTCGGTGCGCGAAACCGAAAAGCTGGTGACCACGACCACCAGAACGGCGCCGACGGTGAAGGCGAAGGTGAACAACGACGGTGGCCGCGATACGCGCCGCCTCGAAGAAGAGTTGTCGGATCTGCTGGCCGCAACGGTCAAGATCAAGCTCGGTCGCCGCGGCCGGGGCCAGGTGCTGGTGGACTTCGGCGACCTCGATGCGCTCGAAGGCATCCTCGTGCGCCTGCGCGGCAATGCGACCGTCTGAGCGATCGGTCGCCGTGACGGTTGCCGAACGCGATGCTCAAACGTCCAGAAGAGGTCCACTGCGTGCGCTGACCGGTTTTGCCGCGAACGAGCCGGTGCTGTCGGTTCTCATCGTCGCGCTGGTCGCGTTGCAGTGCTTTCACCCGCGCCCCTGGCTTTCCTTGCCCGGGCTTATCGACTGGCAGACCGTCCTGACACTGGCAGGACTCCTGATCCTGACGAAGGCCGTCGAACTGTCAGGATTCCTGATCTGGATGGCGCACCGTGTGGTGCATCACATCCACTCGGAGCGTGGCCTCGCATTTTTGCTGATCGGCCTCGCAGCGGCGCTATCGACGCTGCTCACCAACGATGTCGCGCTGTTTGTGGTCGTGCCGCTGACTTTGTCGCTGCACCAGCTCACGCCACTACCGCTCAGGCGCCTCGTGATTTTTATCGCGCTGGCGGTGAACGCCGGGTCGATCCTGACGCCGCTTGGCAATCCGCAGAATCTGTTTCTGTGGCAGACCACCGGTGTGTCCTTCGGCGGTTTCGTCTGGGCGCTGGCACCGCTATGCGCCGCGCTGATGGTGATGCTGTACCTGCTGGCCGCCGCGAGCTTTCGCGCCAGGCCACTCGATCTGTCCAAAGACGCTGATCCCCATGCGGTCGACCGGCCGCTCGTCAGCGTCGCCGCGCTGCTGTTCGTCGCGTTCGTTCTTCTTGCGGATTCGCACCGCGCCGGTATGGCACTCGCGGGCATCATGATCGGCTTCCTCGTCTGGCGTCGCGAAATCGTCCTGAAAATCGACTGGCTGCTGCTGCTGATTTTCGTGTTCATGTTCATCGTGCTGCGCAGCGTAGCGGCGCTGCCCTGGATACACGAAGCGGTCGGTCAACTGGGCCTCGCGACTCCACTGCGCGCTTATGCCGCAGGGGCCATTCTTTCGCAGGGCATCAGCAACGTACCGGCGGCCATCATGCTCGCCGAGTTCACCAAAGACTGGCGCGCGCTGGCGTTCGGCGTCAGCGTGGGCGGATTCGGTATCGCGATCGGCTCGCTCGCTAGTCTGATTGCCGTGCGCCTCTCCAAGGAGCGCGGCATGTGGCTGCCGTTTCACCTGTATTCCGTGCCGTTCTGGCTGGCCGGCGGGGCAGTGGGCGGCTGGCTTCTGTTGCGCATTTGATACGCACGCCGCAGCATCCTCGTGATACGCCATCCGCGGCAGATCAGGTCAATCCAGCACGCATTTTTTGCGACCCCAAGACAGCCTTACAGTTGGCGTCCGTCGAAGCCCGAAAGCCGCTTTGCCGCATTATGGGGCGGCGTTTCACCGGGTTTATTGAACGGCCTAAAGTCTTGAATTGCCTGCAACTATCGCTTACAATCGCCCGGATTTAATTGCATGGCAACCCCGTAAGCGCTGCGTAAGCTGACGGGCTGGAACCAGACTTTCGGAACACTGCGATGGCGGGTAAAGCGTCGGATCAAGCGCCAAAGAATGGGCACGACGAACACCGCACAGAACGCAACATTTCCGGTGCGTCCGGGCAGCATGTCGTGCAAGACGATGCGTGGGATGTCGAGCAGCAAGATAACAATATCGTTCCGCTCACGCGGGCTGAGGCCGAAAAGCTGTTTGGCCCGAACGTGAGTCGTCCATCGCGCGTCACGCCTTTCAAGGTGGTGGCGGCGCAAATGGTTTTGTCCCTGGGTGCGACGCTGGTGTGGTGGCTGTTCTACAAGCCGCCGGGCGCTGCTGCGCTGTCCGCGTTCCTGGGGGGAGCGATCTGCTGGGTGCCGGGCGCGTTGTTCGCGGCACGATTGAGAACACTGAGCGGCGCCGAAACAGTCATGAGCTGGATGATCGGCGAAGCGCTCAAGATGGGGACAACGATCGCGATGTTTGTAGCCATCGCTTTCTGGTATCACGACGTACGCTGGGTGCCGCTGCTCGTGACCTACCTCATTGCATTGAAGACGTAC
>DASZIR010000116.1:0-63144 GCA_035948995.1 Paraburkholderia sp.
CACGACCGGCGGGCGGCCGGCGTATGTCTGCGGGGGCGAAGGCCCCCATCCAGAGCATCGGATAGAGCGGACATAAGACCGGGTGGCTGCGTGAGCGGTTCACCGGGCAGTCTGCAGTGAAGCAGGAAAAAGATCCTTCTATGGGGAGGACGCCCCGGTCATTCTGGCCGGGGAGCCGTCACGGTATCGACAAGTCAGCCCGATGGCAGAACTTTGGCCATCCGGCGACTGCGACGCGTCCATGCCGACGCAAGGGCACGCCAGCAGCCATTTTAAAAAAGATGTTCATGGAATCGGGATTTCCATGAACATCTTTGTGGATTTGCAAGTAAGAAATCCCGCAACGTTCTTGTCTTTCACGAGTAGTAAGCCGGACGCCGTCCTGCTTTATGAGCCTCACGTCGACCGGGATCGGACAGTTCCGGCTCCTACCCTCTCACGCCGCCACTGCCCGCGGCGCCTTCGCCCCGCTCAGCGCGCCGACCCCGCCGCCGAGCAGCGATTGCACCACCAGCGTCACGGCCCAGAAAGCCGGATATTCCCAGCCGCCGTTCGGCGACGCGAAGCCCCAGCCGTTGTGCAGGTGGGCCGACATCGCGCCGAGCATGAACGGCAGCAACACCAGCGCGACCCAGCGGACCTGCACGCCGAGCAGCAGCGCAATGCCGCCGACCAGTTCGACGAACGCCGTCAGATAACCCAGCCAGCCCGGCAAACCGAGCGATTCGAAAAAGTGCGCCGTGCCCGGCAGTGTGAAAACGAAAATCTTCTGCAGGCTGTGCGCGAGGTACAAGACGCCCAGCGCGAGGCGCAGGATCAGGGCGGCAAGATCGGCAGAACGGTTCGAGTTCATAAGAGGTCCGTGTCAGTTAGGTGGGACGGCGCACGCGCGTCGTCGACAGGCCGGACTGTATTCGAACCCAGGCGAATGAAAAACCGCCATTTCGGCTTAGATTATTTCCTGATGAGAGTTAATCGCCACTGCTTGAACGACTGCCTTCAACCGATTGCTGCAAAAAGCCGCTCCAGGTCGAGGTTTTCGGCCAATGCGTCGGCAAGCCGGTCGAGCGAAGCCTCGCGCAGCGCCGGATAGTCGATCGCCTCCGCGTCGCTCAAACCAGCCCACACCAGCAATGCGGCACAGGCGGCCGGCGTGTCGAACAGCCCGTGCACATAGGTCGCGAGGATTTGCCCATCGGCCGACAGCGCTCCGTCCGGGCGCTCGCCTTCCGGCGTGGCGAGTTGCAATGCAGGCGAGGCCCGCGCCGGGCCGTCCGTCTCGCCCATGTGGATCTCATAGCCGGCCACGTCAGCCGCACTGCCTGTGAACGCAAGGCGCCCCGTCACATTCTTCAGCGTCTTGGCGCGCATCAGCGTGGTCGAGTAATCGAGCCATCCGAGGCCCGCGATGCTGCCCGGCACCCCTTCGACACCGTGCGGATCGGCCACTTCGCGCCCGAGCATCTGCATGCCGCCGCAAATGCCGATCACTTTTCCACCGTAGCGCAGGTGGCGCTGCAGCACCTGATCCCAGCGTTGTGCGCGCAGAAACGCCAGGTCGCCCTGCACGTTTTTCGACCCCGGCAGGATGATCAGATCGGCCGCGGGCGGCGGCGTGCCGCTGCGCACGTAGTGGAAATCGACCTGCGGATGCGCCCTTAGCGCGTCGAAATCGGTGTGGTTGCTGATGTGCGGCAGCACCGGCACGACGACGCGCAAGATCGTCTGCCCGTCGGCCCCCGCTGCCTGCGACGCCCGCAGTTCGCGCGGCAGCATGTCTTCGGCATCGAGCGTGAGACCGTGCAGATACGGCACCACGCCGAGGACCGGCTTGCCCGTCTTCGCTTCGAGCCAGTCGAGACCAGGCTTGAGCAGGCTCACGTCGCCGCGAAAGCGGTTGATGATGAAACCGCGCACGCGCGCCTGCTCGCTTGGCGACAGGCACGCCAGCGTGCCTGTCAGATGCGCGAACACACCGCCGCGATCAATGTCGGCAACCAGCACGACCGGACAGTCGACGGCTTCCGCAAAGCCCATGTTGGCGATATCGCGCTCGCGCAGATTGATTTCAGCGGGGCTACCCGCCCCTTCGACAAAAATCGTGTCGTAGGCGGCCTGCAGACGCGCATACGACTGCAGCACGGCCTCGAAAGCCACCGGCTTGTAATCGTGATACCCACGCGCATCGAGATTCATGCGCGCTTCGCCATGGATGATCACCTGCGCGCCGCGATCGCTGGTCGGCTTGAGCAGCACGGGGTTCAGATCGGTGTGGGCGTCAATGCCTGCGGCAACCGCCTGCAAGGCCTGCGCCCGGCCGATCTCGCCGCCGTCGACGGTCACGGCGCTGTTGAGCGCCATGTTCTGCGGCTTGAACGGTGCCACCCGCACGCCGGCGCGGCGCGCAAGACGGCACAGGCCCGCGACAAGCGTGCTCTTGCCCGCATCGGAGGTGGTCCCCTGGATCATCAGGGTGCCGCGCGGCACGCGCACCCCTTCAGGTACATTCGAAGTCTTCACGGTCATCACGAAACGGCAGGCCCAACCCGGTGATCTGAAGCCGGCATTATCCCATCGCACCGGCGCACGTTCCCATCGTGCCGGTACAATCACGCGATGATTCCTCGCGACCTCACCTTCGTTCTCGGCGGCGCCCGCTCAGGCAAGAGCGCCCGCGCCGAACAACTCGCGAGCGCCAGCGCGCGGCCCGTCACCTATATCGCTACCGCACGCATCGCGGACGATGAAGAATTCGCCGCCCGCATCGCCCATCATCGCGAGCGGCGTCCGGCGCACTGGCAATTGCTCGAAGCGCCGGTAGATCTCGCCGGCGCCGTCACCCGCGCCGATGGCCCCGACCAGTGCATCCTGATCGACTGCCTGACGCTGTGGCTCGCCAACCTGCTGTGCCCGCCCGACGGCACGCCGCCCAGCGGCGATTACCTCGCGCGCTTCGCGGCGCTCGAAGCGGCGCTCGGCGCGGCAGCGGGCAAAGTCATCATCGTCAGCAATGAGATCGGCCTTGGCGTCGTGCCGCTCGGTGCGGCGACGCGTCTTTATGTCGATGAACTCGGCCGGCTCAATCAGCGCATCGCCGCGTTGAGCACGCAAGTCACGATGATGGTCGCGGGCCTGCCGCTCGCGCTCAAGACCGCGGGCCGCCAGTGATGCTGTCCCTGCCCCTGATCGCCACGCTCGCGACCGCCGGTGTCGCGCTCGACCGCTGGGTCGGCGAGCCGCGCACCGCGCATCCGCTGGTCGCCTTCGGCAAGCTCGCCATGCGCATTGAAGCGCACCTGAACACCGGGCGGCGCGGACGGCTCGCAGGTATCTTCGGCTGGGCACTCGCCGTGTTGCCGCCGGCGCTGATCGCCGCGTGGCTCGTCGCGGTGCTGCCGTTCGCGCTCGCCTGCGCGATTCATATTCTCTTGCTGTGGTTCGCGCTCGGCGCACGCAGCCTCGACGATCACATTGCGCCGATCGCCCGCGCACTCGCCCAACGCAATCTTGCTGAGGCGCGCATGCTGACCTCGCGCATCGTGTCGCGCGAAACCGCGCATGCCGACGAAGCGGCGCTCTCACGCGCGGCCGTCGAATCGACGCTGGAAAACGGCAACGATGCGATCTTCGGCGCGCTGTTCTGGTTCGCCGTGGCGGGCGGTCCGGGGGCACTCGCGTTTCGCCTCGCCAACACGCTCGACGCGATGTGGGGCTATCGCACGCCGCGCTATCTGCGCTTTGGCTGGGCCGCCGCTCGCATCGACGATGTGCTCAACTGGATTCCCGCGCGCCTGACCGCCACGAGCTACGCGTTGCTTGGCGATACGCGCACCGCGTGGCGCTGCTGGCGCGAGCAGGCGCCGCGCTGGGACAGCCCCAACGCGGGCCCCGTGATGGCGTCCGGCGCGGGCAGCCTGAACGTGCTGCTCGGCGGCCCGGCGGTGTATCACGGTTCGGTCGAACAACGGCCCACACTTGGGGCAGGACAACCGGCGACGGCCACTCATGTGATGGCGGCGCTGCAGCTCGTACAACGCACCGTGATACTGTGGCTCGCGGTGCTGATCGTGCTCGCCTTGCTGAGTGTTCCGTTTCATGGCTAATCCAGTCGTTCACGGCGGCAACCTGCATGAAGCGGCACAGCGCTACGGCATCCCGTACGCACAGTGGCTCGATCTGTCGACGGGCATCAATCCGCACGGCTATCCGGTGCCGCCCGTGCCCGCCGATGCGTGGCGCCGCCTGCCCGATGATGGCGACGGTTTTGCAGCCTGCGCCGCCCGGTACTATCGCGCGCCCGATGCTCTGCATGTATTGCCGGTCGCGGGCAGCCAGGCTGCGATCCGTGCGCTGCCCATGTTGCTGCCGCGCGCGACGGTAGCCATCGCACCGCTGACCTACGGCGAGTACGCGCCCGCCTTTGAGCGAGCGGGTCATCGGATCGTGCCGCTCGACATCACGTGGGACGTGTTGCCCGACGACGTCACGCATGCCGTGGTCGTCAATCCGAACAACCCGACTGCGGATCATCTCAAGTCCGCGAAACTGCTGCGGTGGCACACGCAACTCAGAGCGCGCGGCGGCACGCTGCTGGTCGACGAAGCGTTCGCCGACGCGATGCCGGCAGCGTCGCTGGCCACCCATACCAACCAGCCCGGGCTGGTCGTACTGCGCTCGCCGGGCAAGTTCTTTGGTCTGGCCGGTGTGCGTGCGGGTTTCGTGCTGGGCGTCCCGCCGCTCGTCGATGCGTTGCGCGACGTGCTCGGGGCCTGGACCGTGAGCGGCCCCGCCCGCCATGCGGTGAGCGCGGCCTTCAGGGACCTTGACTGGCAGCGCGAGATGCGCGCACAACTCATGGCAGACAGCGCGCGGCTGACCAGTTTGTTGCAGGCGCAACGTTTTACGTTGCATGGCACGCCGCTCTTCGCGTGGACCGCCGATTCGCGCGCCACCGCGTTGCATCAGGAACTGGCGCTGCGCGGCATCTGGACGCGCCTGTTTCCGGCGTCGGCCAGCGTACGGTTCGGACTGCCAGGCTCCGCGCAGGAGTGGAAACGCTTCGAGCAAAGCCTGCTCGAGAGCGTTCGGGCCATCGAAGCGTCGCCTCAACCACCGCTCGCCAGATGATGCGACTTCCACGCCTCGCCCCGCTTGTCTGCGCCGCGTTCGTCGCCTGCGCCTACAGGTTGCCGGCGCACGCCGCCATTGCGGTCACCGACGACACCGGCGCAACTGTCTCGCTCGCGGCGCCCGCCCAGCGCGTCATCAGCCTCGCGCCCCACGTGACCGAGCTGATCTACGCAGCGGGCGGTGGAGCGAGACTGGTCGGGGCCGTGTCGTACAGCGACTATCCGCCTGAAGCCAGACAGATCCCTCGCGTGGGCGACAACAAGGCGCTCGATCTCGAACGCATCGTCGCGCTGAAACCCGATCTGATCGTCGTATGGCGGCATGGCAATGCACAGGCGCAACTCGAACGCCTGCGTGAACTGCACATCCCGCTCTTCTTCAGCGAACCGCATCAGCTCGACGATGTCGCGCTCACGCTCACCAGACTGGGCGCGTTGCTCGGCACCTCGAGCACCGCGGATGCCGCCGCAAACGCCTATCGGCAGGAGATTGCGCGACTGCGCGCACGGTATGCGGGCCGGCCGCCGGTTAGCGTGTTCTATCAGGTATGGGACCAGCCGCTGATGACGCTCAACGGCACCCAGATGGTGAGCGATGTGATCACGCTATGCGGTGGACGCAACGTGTTTGCGAAGCTCGAACCACTGGTGCCGACGGTATCGACCGAAGCGGTGCTCGCGGCGAACCCGGAAGCGATCGTCACTGCATCGGCAGGCGCGACGCAACCCGATACGCCATTGCCGCAACTCGACAAATGGCGCGCATGGCCTGGCCTCAAGGCCGCGGCGCGCAACAACCTGTTCGCGATTGACGGCGACCTGATCAATCGTCCGGCGCCGCGTCTCGCGCAAGGGGCGGCGCAGCTTTGCGAAGATCTGGAAGCGGCGCGTTCGCGCCGGCCTGCGGGCGAGCAGTGACGCCCGGCAGTGACGCCAGTTACCTGTCACCTGGGCCACGATACGCAGTGAACCCCAGGCGCTGGAATGGGCGCCTGAAATTGGCCTATCAGGCAGCGCAGCTGTCCGCAACAAACCGGAACGCTGACCGCTCACACGTTCCATCGCACCAGCGACCATTGCTGCCGGTCATCGTCACGGCGCAGCCACACCACGCCGGACATATCGAGCGACCATTGCACTGCGCGCTCCACCGGCACATCCAGCAGCAGCGCGGCAATCACCCGGATCACGCCGGCATGCGTGACCACATAGGCCGGCGACAGTTCGCGCGTCTGCGCAAACGCCTCGAGCCACGCCCCAACCCGCACGACGAACTGCGCGACACTTTCACCGCCATGCGCACGCGCGTGATGGAAATCCGCGGCCCAGCCATCCAGCAGCGTGCGGTCGATGGCATCCCAGCGCTGCTGCTCCCAGGCGCCGAAATCCATTTCCTTCAGACGTTCATCGACGCTGTGCGCGCAGCCGAAATCGCTCGCCATCGCGGCGGCCACCGTCGCACAGCGAGTCAACGGACTCGATAGCAACACCCGGGGCGGCGGTACCTGCAAGGTCGCGAGGCGCACCGCGATCGCTGCCGAGGAAAACGAAGGATCGTCGGCCAGCGCCACGTCGCTGTGGCCATAACACACGCCCGCGTCGACGGCGACGGCCGGGTGACGAATCAGGACGATATCCATGCGAGTCCTGCCAGATAGATGGCCAGTTCAAAAATCTGCTGCGCGAAACCCAGACAGTCGCCGGTATAACCGCCGATGCGTCTGACAAAATAGCGGCCCAGCATGAAGCGCAGCAGTACCAGCACCATAAGCGCCACGCAGCCGAAGCGCCAGTCCGGCCAGAACAGCGCAGGCAGGCCGAAGAGCGCTGCCCATGCAAGCGCTGGAACGCTCAGGCGCTGCGCGACCGGCTTCGCCTTGCCTTCGGCGCGCACGTAGTCGAGCGTCGCCAGATAACTGATCGCACAGGTACGGCTTGCAGCATGCGCCGCAATCATCAGACCCGCTGCCCTGAACGGCGGCAACGCAGCGAGCGTCTGCCACTTCAATGCTAACGCGATGACGAGCGCGATGGCGCCGAAAGCACCGATGCGCGAATCGTGCATGATGCGCAGCACGTCCTCACGCGTATAGGCGCCACCGAACGCATCGCAGCAATCCGCGAGCCCGTCCTCGTGAAATGCGCCCGTGACGAGCAAGGTCGCGGCCATCGAGAGCAGTACGGCAACGCCTGGCGGAAACACTCGCAACGCAGCCAGATAGACCAGCGCACCGAGACCGCCCACCAGCACACCGACCAGCGGGAAGTAGCGCGCGGCCGCAGTCAGGTAGCGCGGTTCATGGCCGACCCAGCGCGGCACCGGCACGCGCGTAAAGTAGCCGAGGGCAGTGAAGAAATAGCGCAGCTCCGCGAGCGGATTCATGAGCGCGCGCCGCCGGTGTGCCGCTCAGACATCGCGACCCGCGACACCCGCCGATTCGAAACTCGCCATTTCGTTGATAAACGCAACGGCCGCGCGCAGCAGCGGCACGGCGAGCGCCGCCCCGGTGCCTTCGCCGAGCCGCATGTCCAGGGCGAGCAGCGGAATGGCGCCGAAATGATCGAGCATGCGGCGATGCCCCGCTTCGTTCGATGCATGCGCGAACACGCAGTATTCGCGCACGTTGGGCGCGAGCGCATCGGCGACGAGGAGTGCGGACGTCGCGATGAAACCGTCGACCAGAATCGTCATGCGCGCTTCAGCGGCGGCGAGATAGGCACCGGCCATCATCGCGATTTCGAAGCCGCCGAAGGTTGCGAGCACATCCAGTGGATCGCCGCCCGGTGCGTGATGCGCCAGCGCCGAGGCCAGCACATTGCGCTTTTTGGCGAGCCCGGCGTTGTCGAGCCCAGTGCCGCGGCCGACGCATTCGTCGATCGGCACACGACACAACCGGCTCATCAGGCACGCAGCCGCCGACGTATTCGCGATCCCCATCTCGCCGAAACCGATCACGTTGGTGCCAAGCGCCGCGTGATAGCGCACGCGCTCCGCGCCGGCGCGCATGGCGGCAAGCGCCTGATCGCGGGTCATGGCGGGCTCGTGAGCAAAGTTGCGCGTGCCCGCTGCGACGGGAATATCGACGAGGCCCCCGGCATGCGGCAACGGCGTCGCGACGCCCGCATTGACAACTTCGAGCGTGATGCCCGCCACGCGGCTCAACGCGTTGATCGCGGCACCGCCCGCCAGGAAGTTCATCACCATCTGCGCAGTCACGGCCTGCGGATAGGGGCTCACCCCTTCCTGCGCGATGCCATGGTCGCCCGCGAACACGATCATGGCCGGACGTTCGACGCCAGGATGCGTGCTCCGCTGGATCAGGCCCATCTGACGGGCCAGCGCTTCGAGCCGCCCGAGGCTGCCGGGCGGCTTGGTCTTGGTATCGATGATGTGTTGCAGGGTGGTGCGCAACGTCTGATCGAGCGGCTCGACAACGGGCAAAGCGAGTGAAGAAATCATAGGATTCGAGTATAAGGTTTGGTCTTGGTCGTTCTTTACGAGCGTTACGATCTTCACGACGTCGGCCCGGCGGCGCCGCGCTGTGCATCGTGCGGCCGCGGCGCCGGGATCAGCGCCTCGTGGCCGCCGTCCTGCAACAGGATCAACGGATAGCCGAAGGCGCGGCTCGCGAGCGCCGGCGTCAACACGTCACGCACCGGACCCGCGAAGGCCGCGCCCGCGCCGTCCAGCAGCAACGCATGCGTCGCGAAGCGCCGGGCGAGGTTGAGGTCGTGACACGAAAACACTACTGTACGCTTCGGCCCGTGCGCCCAGGCAATCAACGCTTCGAGGCAGTCGATCTGGTGATGCAGGTCCAGATGCGAGAGCGGCTCGTCGAGCAGCAACAGCGGTGCATCCTGGCATAGCGCGGCGGCCAGCGCGACGCGCTGCCGCTCGCCGCCCGATAGCGACAGCACATCGCGTGAGGCCAGGCCGGTCAGGCCAAGCCGGTCGAGCGCGGCATGGGCCGCGGCCCGATCGGACGGGCGCTCCCACCCCCACCCTGCGAGGTGGGGAAAGCGGTTCAACAGCACAATATCGAGCACGCTCGCGCTGAACGCATCATGGACGCCTTGCGGCATCAGTGCGCGACGCCGCGCGAGCGGCACAGGTCCCCAGTCGGCCACGCGCACGCCGTCGATTTCAACCTGACCCGCGGCGGGCTGCAAAAGCCCTGCCAGGGCGGAAATCAACGTGGTCTTGCCCGCCCCGTTCGGCCCGGCGATGCACCAGATCTCGCCGGGATAGAAGGTGTGCGTGAAACCTTCAAGCAACGTACGGGCGCCGGCGCGCAACGTCACGCGTTGCGCGCTGAGTGTGGAGGGCGTAGCGAGCGTGGATCCGGCTGTCGTGCGTTTCATCATCGCGGCCTGCGCAAGAGCATCCACAGAAACACCGGCACCCCGATCAGCGCCGTGATCACGCCCACCGGCAACTGCGCCGGCGCGATCACGGTGCGGGCAATCAGGTCCGCGCCCATCACTGCAATGCCGCCGCCAAGCGCAGCAGCGGGCAACAACATCCGCTGATCGTTACCGAACGCGAGCCGCAAGGTGTGCGGCACCACCAGACCCACGAAGCCGATCGTGCCGCCGGTCGTCACGGCGGCAGCGGCCGCCAGCGAGGCGACCAGATAAACACGCAGGCGCAGTCGCATCACCGGGACACCGAGCGCCTGCGCGGCGGTGTCGCCGCGCAACAGCACATTGAGCTGTGCCGCGGCGGGCAGGATTGCCACCAGCACCGCCACGAGCGCCGCGAGAGCGAGCCACGGCATGCCGCCGCCGTTGAGGTCGCCGGTCAGCCAGAACAACATGCCGCGCAAGCGGTTATCGGGCGCCAGGGTGAGCAGCAACGTGATCAGCGCGCCCCACCCCGCCGCGATCACCGCGCCCGTGAGCAACAGACGTGGTGACGTATCTTGCGGCTCGCCACGCCATAACTCGCGACGCGCCAGACCCAGCACCAGCAGGATCGACACGAACGCCCCTGCGAATGCGCTCGCGTCGACGAGCCACCACGCGCAGCCCGCCATCATCGCGAGCAGCGCAAAACTCGCTGCGCCGCCGGACACGCCAAGCACATACGGCTCGGCCAGCGGATTGCGCAGCAACACCTGCAGCAGCGCGCCGGCTACCGCGAGCAACGCGCCGCACGCGAAACCGCCCAGCGCACGCGGCAGACGCAGCGTGCGGACGATCTCGCCAGCGAGGTCGGCCTGCGCATCATGCGACGGCATGAGCGCGGCCAGCACACGCGCGGGCGTGAGCGGCACGCTGCCGAGCGCCAGCGACGCGACCAGTACGATCAGCGTCAGCGCCGCGAGCACACACCAGATCACGGCAGCGCGCTTCGCGTGCATGACGGGCAGCGCACGCACGGACAGGCGATTCATCCGCGCGGCCTCAGCGTGCAAGGGGCGGCGTCATTGCTGCTGCCAGCCGAGCGTGAGACAGGCGCCGCGGCGCGGTGTGTTGTACGTGTAGGCCAGCTCATAGTCCTTGTTGAAGAGATTCTGGATTTTCGCAGCCACGTACCACGCCTTCGTGATGTTGTAACGTGCGGACAGATTCACGATGCCATAGCCGCCCAGTTCATTGCCGCTGTCGTTGCGTGCGCCACTCACGATCCACTCGCCGCCCACCCGCCAGCCTGCGATGCTGCGATTCGCCGTGAAGGAGGCGAAACGGCGGGCGCGGCGGACCAGGTCGGTATCCGTGTCTTCGTCGACAGGGTTTTGAACCGTCACCGACGCACGCACATCGGTCTTGCCCACATGGCCGCTCCACGATCCTTCGAGACCCTGCACCTTCGCCCGGTCGGCATTCTCCGCCAGATAGATGCCCGGCGAGACTTGCGGATAGGCGATCAGATCCGTATAGCGGGTCTGGAAAGCCGTGAGCCGCATCACACCCAGCCCGTTTGACGCGTATTGCAGCGCCGCCTCGACCGAATGACTGCGCTCGGGCTTCAGCGCCGGATCGCCGCTGACCGGATAGTACAGATCGTCGAAGCTCGGCGCGCGAAACGCGTCCGCATAGCTCGCCGTGACTTTCCAGCGCCCGGTGAGATCGAAGCCGTAGCCAAGATAGTAACTGTTCGCCCCGCCAAAGTCGGAATACTGATCGCGGCGCACGTTCGCCTGGAACTGCTGACGCCCGAGGCGCCCTGTGTAACCCAGGAAGGCGGAATCGACGTGCCGCGCGGGCGCGGCAAACGTGTCCGAATCGAGGCTCTGGTCCAGATGTTCATAGCCAAGCTGCAGTTTCTGCTGGGCGGCAATGGCGAAATCGTTTTGCCACGTGTACTGGCGATTGTCGGTGTCGAAGCGGCCGTTGTAGACACCGTTGGTGTTCGACACACTGCGGTCATTGCCCTCGGCGACGACAAGGTGCGTGGTCCACCAGTCAGTCAGCTTGCCGTTCGCGAACGCCGAAACCTGAATCACTTTGCCATACAGGTTGTTCAGATCAGTCGGCACGCCATAGGCATTGTCGTAGCTGTCATTGCCGTTCGACTGAAAATAGCTGACACCTGCGTCCCACCTGTCGTTGAACTTGTGATGCAGCGAAGCCGACACGCTTCCATTCAGATAGCCGTTGGCGTTCGGATTGGCGCCGGGCGCCTCTGCCGGATTGATCGACGAGAAGCCGTCGTCCTTGCTGCGCGCGAGCGACACGCTGAAGGTGGTCCTGCCGTCCGCATCGAGCGCGCCGTTCACGCCGGCCTGCTGCGTCTGCGTGTGATAGCTGCCGTAGCCCACCGAAAAATTGAAACGTGGCGGATGATCGCCGCCATCTTTGGTGAACACCTGCACCACTCCACCGATGGCGCCCGACCCGTAGAGCGCCGAAACATTGCCGTTCACCACCTCGACATGATCGATCTGATCGAGCGGGATCTGCGCGAGTTGCGCCTGTCCGAGACTCACCGAATGCACCCGCACGCCGTCGATCAGCAACAACGATTGCGTGGATGACGCACCGCGCAGCATCAGGCTCGCGGTCGAACCGGCGCCGCCGGTGGTGACGATCTGCGCGCCGGGGGCGAGTTGCAGCAGGCCGGGCAGATCGGTGGCGGTGGTGTCGGCGATGTCCTGCTGGTCGAACAGCGAGGTTTGTGGAATCGCGTCCGCAAGCGGTTGCGCAGCGCGCCCGGCGGTGACCACGATGGGCGATAAAGTCGCGGACGTTGCGGCGTTTTCGCCTGTCGCGGCCAGGTTCGCCGTCGCGTCGGCCGTGGCGGTGCCGATGGCAGCGGCGGTTGCAGAGCCAGCGCCGGAAGTGGAAGTGGGAGTGGAAGAGGCGGTTGCAGGCGCGGACTGGGCCTGCACGGCGAGCGGCACACCGGCAAACGCCAGCAGCACCGCGCGCGCGATGGGAGAAAACATCGGATGGATTCCTGTGCGTGGGAAGCGCGGCCCGCTCCCCGCAGGCCGATGCGTAACAAGGGCGCGGCCTGCGGGCACGCTCCGTGCGATTCGATGCGCGCGAAGCCTGGCGTGAGGTGCGTCCTCTCCCTCTGGCCGGTATCCGGGCTGGCGACGCATCGACCCGCCTTCCCACGCATCTCGCGCAGTGGCACACTCGCGGGTTCGCAGTTGAACCACGCGTACAGGTCGACCTGCATGAACATGCGGTCGCTTACCGTTGCGGGGGCAGCACAGGTTGGCTACACCCGAGGCGGGCAGCGCTCCCTGTTTCCCGTTTAACTGCACGCGATATGAAAACCGCGTGCGGGCACCAAAGTGCCGCAAGTTTAGGAGCGGCTGCGAGGAGCGTCAAGAAAGGTCAAGCCAGGCCCATTTCGCGTGGCCGCAGACGGATGATGGGTGGTATGCGAGCGATTCCGGGGGGACGTTCATGCCGATTCGGCCACCGGAAGTCTGCATAAAGCGATGCTGTTACGTCTCGAAACGAGACAATTGTCGGAACCTGCGACATTCCGCGCTAAAATGCCATGTCTTTAGAGGACGCAGCACATGCTCACCGAACTCGAAACACTTTCACAAAATATCGGCAAGCTGATTGCGATCAGCCAGCGCCACAATGAAGCGCGTCAAGCGCTCGAAGCGCAGCTCGCACAAGTTCGTGCCGACGCGGAGGCAACTCGCGTCGAACTTGCACACATGCGCGAAGAACGCGATGCGCTGCAAGCGGAGCGCGACGCGCTGTCGGCGAAGATCGACGACGCCCAGGTGCGCCTGAACGCGATCCTCGAAAAATTGCCGCGCGCCCGGGCCCACAGCGAGCCGGACAACCAGCTCGACCTGCTCGCGCCCTCGCACGAGTTGCAGCAGGAAGAAGAGGCCGGTAGCGACGTCACCCGCCACGGAGAAAACGCATGACCACCAAGCAGATCGAAGTATCGATTCTCGGCCAGCCCTATCGTCTCGCCTGCTCGCCGGAAACCGAAGCAGCGCTGCTTGAAGCGGTGGCACGCGTAGACGCCGAGATGTCGAAGATCCGCTCGCACAGCAATATGCGTGGCGTCGACCGGATTGCTGTGATGGCTGCGCTGTCGCTGGCATCGGAACTGCTTAAGCTGCAAGCGAGCGTGCGGCACGGAGAAGCATTTCCCGCAGAAGAAATCCGGCGTACAATGCACCAGATGAATGAACAGCTCGGTACTGTAATTCAGCAGTACAGCATGCAGTAAAAAGGTTTAAAGTAGCTGTCACGATCAATTGCGAATTCGTGCGAAGTGCGTGGTCAAGCATCAGCAAGCGTTTGAATTCAATCGGTTTAGCTTCCCTGCCTGGTTCGCCAAGGTCATATATTCCTTGAACCAATGCCATGTGCACGGTTGCGGAAATTTGTAGCACGGGTGTGCGCGTCACTCTGTCTGATGTACCCGAAGTGCTGCTAACTGCGACCAATTCTGAACCCCCGGTTCAGGATGCCGGCCTAGCGGCCAAGGCGGGGACCTTATTCAACGGCATCGGACCTGGGTCCGGTGCCGTTTTTCTTTTGGGCCCCGGTTTTCGAAGTTTTCTCTTTCTTCTCAACGTTCAATTCGATTCATGCGCTACTGGCTAATGAAGTCCGAACCGGACGAAGCAAGCATCGAGCACCTCGCCGACGCGCCGCAGCGCACCTTGCCGTGGACCGGCGTGCGCAATTATCAGGCGCGTAATTTCATGCGTGATGTGATGAAGGTCGGCGACGGTGTGCTCTTCTATCATTCGAGCTGCCCGGAGCCGGGTATCGCCGGCCTCGCCGAGGTTGCGTCGACGCCCTACCCCGACCCCACGCAGTTCGACAAGAAAAGCCCGTACTACGATCCGAAATCCACGCCGGAGACGCCGCGCTGGATGCTGGTCGACGTGGTGTTCAAGAAGAAGGTGCCCTTGATTCCGCTCGCGGCATTACGTGAGCATGCCGAGCTCGCGGACATGCGCGTGCTCGCCAAAGGCAACCGCCTGTCCATCACGCCCGTCACCGAAGCTGAGTGGCGCTTCATCACGAAGCGCCTTATGTGAACGCATGTGTGCGGCCAAGCGTGTGACTCCGCGTCGCAGCAAGCTAACTGTTAAATTGGGGAACCAAGGCAGCGGTATGCGCACCTAAGTGTGTCACGAGCGCGGCTCGCAAGCGTCGTGCCATCGGGTAGATCCGGTAGAACGGTCAACCCCGAGGTTGCGCACGACACGCGCTACGGATGGCCTCACGTGCTGCTCTCTTCCGGAGTCACCGCACGAAGTCATCGCGCATAAACTGGTCAAGCAAGGAGTGCAACAATGACCCAAAAAACCGCACGTGCTATTGCACTCGCCATGGCTCTCGCCACCCCGCTCGCCCTCTCGCTGGCACCGGCCGCGGCGCATGCGCAGGCTGCCGCGCAAGCGCAACCGTCCGGTGTGTTGTCGCTGAATGCGCAGGCGAGCGCCGAGGTGCCGCAAGACGTGGTGGATATCACGCTGTTCTATGAACAGGAAGCCACCGACCCGTCTGCGCTGACCAGCACGCTCAACCAGCGCGCCGAAGCAGCCCTGCGTCAGGCCAAGGGCGTGAGCGGCGTGACCGCACGCACCGGCTCGTTCTCGATCTATCCGTCCACCGATCGCGATGGCCGCATCTCCGCATGGCGCGGCCGTACCGAAGTGGTGCTCGAATCGCATGATTTCGCCGCGGCGTCGAAGCTCGCCGGTGAGATGGCATCTAACATGCAGGTGGGTAACGTGCAATTCTCGCTGTCGCCGGAAGCCCAGCGCGCCGCCGAGCAGAAGCTCACCGGCGAGGCGATCGCCTCGTTCCGTCAGCAGGCCAGTTCGGGCGCGCAAGCGTTCGGCTATAGCGGCTATTCGATCCGCGAAGTGAACATCGGGCACAATGGCGTGATGCCGCGCCCGGTGATGATGATGAGCGCGCGTGCGATGGGTGCCGATGCCAAGGCTGCGCCGCCGCTGCCGCTCGAAGCGGGCACGTCGACGGTCACCGTGAATGTATCGGGCTCCGTGCAGATGAAGTGACGCGCAAGCCTGCTGCGTAAGCAGGCGCAACGTGACGTCGCACCATGCAAAAACGCCACGGCATGCATGCCGTGGCGTTTTTGCATTCAGCGCGGCACGACGATCAGTTCGCGCCAACAGCCTTGACCGCTTCGCGCCCCTTGCGCCGATACGCCCAGACCAGCATGCCAATGCCAACGATGATCATCGGCAGCGACAGCCACTGCCCCATCGACAGGCCCATTGCCAGCAGGCCGAGGAAGTCGTCCGGCTCGCGCGCGAATTCCACCGTGAAACGGGCGAGTCCATAGCCGATCAGAAACACGGCGGAGATCGCACCCAGCGGACGCGGCTTGCGCGCGAAGAACCACATCACGAGGAACAGCATGACGCCTTCGAGCGCGATCTCATACAACTCCGACGGATGACGCGGCAACATGTGATATTGCGCAAAGATGTCGTTCAGATGCCACTTCGCAGCCAGCTCCGGATGCCGCGTGAGCCAGAGGGCGTCGTCGTTCGACGCGCCTGGGAACATCATGGCCCACGGTGCGTCCGGATCGGTGACGCGGCCCCACAGTTCGCCATTGATGAAGTTGCCAAGCCGGCCCGCAGCGAGCCCGGTGGGCACCATCGGCGCGACGAAATCGGTAACCTGCAGCCACGAGCGCTTGCGTTGATACGCAAACAGCACCATCGCCAGCGTGACGCCGAGAAAGCCGCCGTGAAACGACATGCCGCCTTCCCAAACCTTGAAGATCTCGAGCGGATGCGCGAAGTAATAGTCCGCCTTGTAGAACAGCACGTAGCCGAGCCGGCCGCCGAAAATCGTGCCGAGCACGCCGTAAAACAGCATGTCGTCGATATCCTTGGCAGTCCAGCCTTGCGCCGCGACGTACGGCAGACGCAAGCGCAGCCGGCCGACGACGATCGCCATGATGAATGCCACCAGGTACATCAGACCGTACCAGCGCACGGCGAGCGGCCCTAGATGGATGGCGATCGGGTCGAAATTGGGATGAATGTGCATCGTGTTGTTATGGGCAGTTCAGGTTCAAAAGCGGATTCGATAAGGGCCAACGCAACGGGCGCGCAACACTCAGGGTACCCATGTGCCGGTTGCCAGCGCGATGCATTGGACGGACCGGCGCGCGAGGCGTTCGCCGCATCGTGCAAAAAGGCGCCAGGTCGGCCCTGCCGCACTCATGCGCCTCATGCACAGCACAGGCTGCTACCCTGCCTGCGCCCCGACAGTGGCCGCGTGCGCACGCACGATGTCGATAAAACCGGCTAACACCGGGCTCACCTGCGCCGTGCGCCACACCAGCCCCGTCTCGATGGCCGGCACCGATTCGCGCAGCGGCCGGTACACCACGCCGGTGCGGCGCAGGTTACGCAGCGATTGCGGCACCAGTGCGACACCCATACCCGCCGACACCAGGCTCACGATCGTCTGCATCTGGATCGCTTCCTGGCCGACGCGCGGCGTAAGGCCGGCCACGCCGTAGCAATCCATAATGATGTCATAAAAGCCCGGCGCGAGACGCCTTGGAAAGATCACGAGCGGCGCATCGGCGACATCGCGCAGGCTGAGCGGCGTGTCGAGCCACCCGGCGCCGGCCGGCACGCGCGGCTGTCGTGGCTGCCCTGCGCGCGGCTCTTCGCGCTGCGCTTCAATCCGCGCCGCCATCTCCGAGGACATCGCGATCACCAGCGGTTCGCGCGCAATCGGCAACCATGACAGCTGCGCCGAATGCCGCGGCGGCAGTGGCGCGATCACGAGGCCGGCGTCGACGCGGCCGGCCACCAGTTCGTCGATCTGCACGTCGCTGGTGGCCTCGGTCAGTTGCAGACGCACGCGCGGATGGCGCGCGCCGAAATCGCGCAGCAGCAAGGGCAAAAGGCCATAGTCCGCGGTCGACACGAAGGCCAGCGATAACACCCCCGCCTCGCCGCGCGCGAGACTCTGCGCCAGCGGGCGCAGCCCCTCGGCGCTCGCCAGCAGGCGCTGCACTTCGGGCAGCAGGTCGGCGCCCACCGGGGTCAGTTCGACCGAGCGCTTGGTTCGCGCGAACAGCGCGACGCCCAGGGTCTCCTCTAGCGCGCGGATCGCCTGCGAGAGCGGCGGCTGCGTCATCGACAGGCGCACGGCGGCCCGCCCGAAATGCTTTTCTTCGGCGACGGTGACGAAATAGCGCAACTGGCGCAGATCGGGCGTGGTGGACAGCATGATTAATATATTTTACGACCTAATCGACCCTGAATAATATATTGGACACGCGCTTCGAGAAACTGCATTCTTGCGCGACGCGCCAGAAACTACACTGGACTGAACGCAGCTGAACCGGGCTGGACTGGACAGCGCGGCCCATGCGGGTCGAACTGGCCGGGCTGGCCGACCTGGTGTCACGATCAAAACAAACTGGATGGAGTCCCCCATGCCGTACAACCGTCGTTCGAAGAACATCACGCAAGGCGTCGCGCGCTCGCCGAACCGTTCGATGTATTACGCCCTCGGCTACCAGAAGGAAGACTTCGACAAGCCGATGATCGGCATTGCCAACGGCCACTCGACCATCACGCCGTGTAACGCCGGCCTGCAACGTCTGGCCGATGCCGCGGTCGCCGCCGTTAAGGGCGCCGACGCGAACCCGCAGATCTTCGGCACGCCGACGATCTCTGACGGCATGTCGATGGGCACCGAAGGCATGAAGTACTCGCTGGTGTCGCGCGAAGTGATCGCCGACTGTATCGAGACCTGCGTGCAGGGCCAGTGGATGGACGGCGTCGTCGTGATCGGCGGCTGCGACAAGAACATGCCGGGCGGCATGATCGGCCTCGCGCGCATGAACGTGCCGGGCATCTACGTGTACGGCGGCACGATCCGTCCGGGCAACTGGAAGGGCACCGACCTGACCATCGTATCGTCGTTCGAAGCCGTGGGCGAATTCACCGCCGGCCGGATGTCGCAGGAAGATTTTGAAGGGATCGAAAAGAACGCATGCCCGTCGACGGGTTCGTGCGGCGGCATGTACACCGCCAACACGATGAGCTCGTCGTTCGAAGCGCTCGGCATGTCGCTGCTGTATTCGTCGACGATGGCCAATCCGGATCAGGAAAAGGTCGACTCGGCGGCCGAATCGGCCCGCGTGCTGGTCGAAGCGGTCAAGAAGGACCTGAAGCCGCGCGACATCATCACAAAGAAGTCGATCGAAAACGCCGTGGCCGTGATCATGGCCACGGGCGGCTCGACCAACGCGGTGCTGCACTTCCTCGCCATCGCGCATGCGGCCGAAGTGGAATGGAGCATCGAGGACTTCGAGCGCATGCGCAAGAAAGTGCCGGTGATCTGTAACCTGAAGCCGTCGGGCCAGTACGTGGCGACCGATCTGCACAAGGCAGGCGGCATTCCGCAGGTCATGAAAATCCTGCTCGACGCGGGTCTGCTGCACGGCGATTGCATCACGATCACCGGCAAAACGATCGCCGAAGAACTGAAGGACGTGCCGGGCAAGCCGCGCGCCGATCAGCAGGTGATCTTCCCGATCGAGCAGGCGCTGTACAAGGAAGGCCACCTCGCCATCCTGAAGGGCAACCTCGCTGTCGACGGCGCCGTCGCCAAGATCACCGGCCTGAAGAACCCGGTCATCACGGGTCCGGCACGCGTGTTCGACGACGAGCAAAGCGCGCTGGAAGCGATCCTCGCCGACAGGATCAAGGCCGGCGATGTGATCGTGCTGCGCTACCTCGGACCGAAGGGCGGCCCCGGCATGCCGGAAATGCTCGCGCCGACCTCGGCGATCATCGGCAAGGGGCTGGGCGAGACGGTTGGCCTCATCACCGACGGCCGCTTCTCGGGCGGCACGTGGGGCATGGTGGTCGGTCACGTCGCGCCGGAAGCGTTCGTGGGCGGCACGATTGCGTTCGTGCAGGAAGGCGATTCGATCACCATCGACGCGCACAAGCTGCTGCTGCAACTGAACATCGACGATGCCGAACTGGAGCGCCGCCGTGCCGCATGGCAGCCGCCGAAGCCGCGTTACACGCGCGGCGTGCTGGCGAAGTACTCCGCGCTGGCGTTGCCGGCCAACAGGGGGGCCGTGACGGGCTGAGGCTGAGTCCATCGATCGCGCTGACCGGCCCGGGGTGACGCCGGTCAAGGCGCGGTTCGATATAAGGCAGCGCGAGAAGCACAAAGGGGCGCACGGAAAACCGTGCGCCCCTTTCATTTTATAATGCCTGCACCACGAGTCGGGCACCTGCACCGACGGAGACCATAATGAAATCAATGTCGTATGCAGCACTTGCCCTTGCGGGTGCCCTGGCGATCAGCGGTCCGGCGCAGGCGGAATCGACCCCGGGCCTGATGCTCGCCCAGCAGCAGAACTGCATGAGCTGTCACTCGGTGAACCGTCCGTTCATGGGGCCGGCGCTGCATGACGTCGCGACGAAGTATGCGTCGCGCACCGATGCGGCCACCTACCTCGCCCACAAGATCATCGACGGCAGCACGGGGGTCTGGGGTCAGGTGCCGATGCCCGCGAATACCCAGCTGACACCCGATCAGGCCGCTACGCTGGCCGGCTGGATCCTGACGTTGAAATAAGGGCAGCAAACCGGCAGGCTCCGTGCGCGTCGGTGTGATCCGCCCCGGCGGTCGTGCGCGCCCTGCCCCCGCCACGCGTTCAGTGCTCAGGCTCAGTGCTCAGGTTTACGGCGCGCATTCTGTTCCTCGACCGCCTCACGCACCCAGCCGGTCATTTCGGTTTCGAGCGCCAGCGCGACTTCCCGCGTGATCTGGTTGACCAGCCACGTCGCGTGATCCTGCAGTGCATCACGGCAGCGCGCTTCGATCACCGCGCGCCCCTCTCCCGTCAGATAGCTGGCGAAACGCCCGCGCAAACGTTCGGCAAGCACGTCTGCATCGAGGCGCGCAGCGGGTGCTGCGGGCGCCCGCGGGAAGTGGAAGGCGGAATCGGGCGGTATCGGCTCGTGCGTGGCATCGTGCTCGTGCTCGTGCTCGTGCTCGTGCTCGTGCTCGTGCTCGTGCTCGTGCTCGTGCTCGTGCTCGTGCTCGTGCTCGTGCTCATGCCCGTGCCCGGCCTCGTGTCTGGGCTTGCGCTTGCGCTTATGCTCCGGCTCGTGAGCGTGGGGCAACTCGGACGGCGCCGGCGCGGCCGGGGTCTCCAACGCCTCCACCTGCGCCGGGGGCGCGGCAGGGGCGCTAACGTCGCTGGCCGGTTCCGCAACGGCTTCCTCAGCCACAGCCGGGCCCGTACCGTGCGCCTCGCGCGCATGCGCTGGATTGCCGGGCACGAGGATGTCCTGCAGAACCGGGATCGAGGTATCGGAAGTAGTATCGGACGAATCGGGCACGAATAAACTCCTTCGATGAATCGGGGGCGATGGGGTGCAGCGGCGTTGCCAACCCGGGCAGGCTGCGCCGCTTAGGCGGCTGACGACGCAACCTCGAACGCAACGACGCACGCAACCGCGCGTCCGGACGCCGCCGCGCGGCGGCACGGCAACGCTAGCCGTCCTGCTTGTAGCTGTTTAGAGCATAGCCGCGATCGCGGTAGAAGCGATAGCGCTCACGCCCCGCAGCGAGTTCGTCGTGTGCGTTACCGACCACTTCCAGCAATCGTTCGAAGCGCGCGAACTGTGCCGGCACCTCGGCGGCCAGGTTCAGCAGCACCTGATAGTGCGGCACATTGTCGAGACTGGCGGCCAGCACGATCGGCGTTTGCGCGGCGAGCGCGCTGTCGGCGAAGCAGTGCGGCACGAAATCGAGCGGCGAAAAGGTCCACAACTGCTCGTCGAACGCGCGCAGCCGCGCCGGCTCGGCAAGCACGATGGTGGGCTGGCCGGCCTGGTACGCCTTGCGTACCAGGCGGCACGCGTACAACAGCGAATCGCCGACGTTCGAGTGAAAATCGATTCTCGTCATCGGCGGCTCCGCTTCAGCGCAGCAATGAGCGCATCAATAAGCCCGTGGGTACTGCGATGGGTCATTGTGCAGCGCGGTCAATCAGGAACTGCGACAGCAGCGGCACCGGACGGCCCGTTGCGCCCTTCGCCGCGCCGCTCTTCCATGCAGTGCCGGCGATGTCCAGGTGGGCCCACGGGTAGTCGTCCGTGAAGCGCGACAGGAAGCACGCCGCCGTGATGCTGCCGCCCGGACGCCCGCCAATGTTGGCGATATCCGCGAAGTTCGACTTCAGCTGATCGTGATACTCCTCGTCGAGCGGCATGCGCCATGCCGGATCCGACGCTTCGCGCGAGGCATCGAGCAGCTCGCCCGCCAGCGCATCGTCCTTCGAGAACAGGCCGCTGTTGTGATGGCCGAGCGCGATCACGCAGGCACCGGTGAGCGTTGCCACGTCGATCACCGCGGCCGGCTTGAAGCGCTCCGCGTAGGTCAGCGCATCGCACAGGATCAGGCGGCCTTCCGCGTCGGTATTCAGCACTTCAATCGTCAGACCCTTCATGCTGGTGACGATGTCGCCCGGCTTGGTGGCGTTACCGGCGGGCATGTTCTCGCAGGTCGGGACGATGACGACGAGATTGATCTTCAGGCCCATTTCGGCGACCGCGCGCATCGTGCCGAGCACCGAACCCGCACCGAGCATGTCGTACTTCATCTCGTCCATGCCGTCGCCCGGCTTGAGCGAAATGCCGCCGGTATCGAACGTGATGCCCTTGCCGACCAGCACCACCGGCGCGGCCTTGGCACCACCGCCCTGGTACTGCAGCACGATGAACTGGGGCGGCTCGACCGAGCCACGCGTCACCGACAGGAACGAGCCCATTTTCAGCGCTTCGAGCTGCTTCTGGCCCAGCACTTCAACCTTCAGCTTCCAGTCTTTCGCCAGCTTCTTCGCGGTGCTGGCAAGGTAAGTCGGGGTGCAGACGTTGCCCGGCAGGTTGCCGAGATCGCGCGTCAGATCCATACCGTTGGCAAGCGCCGCGCCTTGCTTGGCGGCGACCTTGGCGATCTTTTCGTCGCCGGTGTCGACGCTGAACACGATGCGCTTGAGCGCCTTCGGGGTGGTATCCGGCTTGCTCTTCATCTGCGTGAACTTGTACGACAGTTCGCGCAGCGCGAGGATGGCGGTGCGCACGCCCCAATCGGCCGAGCGCTCGAGGATGGGCAACTGGGCCAGCGTGAACGTGACCTGGACGATCTTGGTGGCGAGGATGGCGCGCCAGGCGGCCCGCACGGCGTCGCCATAGGCCTTCTGGTTAAAGGCATCCTGCTTGCCGAGGCCGACCAGCAGCACGCGCGAAGCGCCGATGCCGGACACTTCGTGCAGGAACAGCGTGGTACCGCTCTTGCCGTCCATGTCACCGGCCTTGATGATACGGGTCAACAGACCCTTGGTGGCCGCATCGATCTCCAGTGCGGCACCCGACAGCGTTTGCGACTCGAATACGCCGATCACGATGCAATCGGACTTCCCGGTCAGGAACCCGTTTGACGAGCCTTTGCTCCAATCACAGGCTTTTATGCTAAAGTCCATCGCGCTTGTCCTCGGATAAAATCTGGGCTTAGGATGAAAGCCGCAATTATCCGCTATTTTTCCCGCGGCGGCTGCACGGGAGGCTGACGGGACTAACCCGGCGCCTCAAGAAAACGCCGGGCTGCCCCAAGTTTTCCCGCCCCCTCAGGGGGCCTGGCGCGAAGCGGGAGGTTTGGGGGCACTCTCAAGGCACGCACTCTCTTCATCAACAATGATCTTTGAACGCTCCCTCCAGCGCGAACTCGCGTACACGGCTGGTGCCGTGTTCATGGTCCTCCTCACGCTCGTGCTGACGACGATGATGATCCGGATCGTCGGCTTTGCCGCCTCCGGGGAAATCGATCCGCGCGACGTGCTGGTCCTGATCGGCCTGACCGTGATCGGCTATCTGGCCATCATGCTTGTCGCGACCCTGTTCGTGTCGATCCTGTTCGTCCTGACGCGCTGGTACAAAGACTCCGAAATGGTCGTCTGGCTCGCCTCGGGCGTGAGTCTGACGCGCTTCATCAGGCCGATCGGCGTATTCGCGACACCCATCATCATCCTCATCATGTTCTTTGTGTTCGTCGGCTGGCCGTGGTCGAACCAGCAGAGCAAGCTGATTCGCGCGCGCTTCCAGCAGCGCGACGAGGTTTCGCTGCTGGCACCGGGCCAGTTCCGGGAATCGGTGGTGAGCCATCGGGTGTTCTTCATCGAGAAGATGTCGCCCGACCAGTCGCGCGTCGAGAACGTCTTCGTGACCAGCACCGAAAACGGCAAGGTCAACGTGGTGGTGTCGAAGACGGGCCACACCGAGACGCACAGGAACGGCGACCGTTTCGTCGTGCTCGAGAACGGCCGCCGTTACGACGGCGAGCCGGGCAAGCCCGATTTCCGCATCATGGAATTCGAGCGTTATGGCGTGAAGATCCAGAGCCAGCCGGTCGTCAGTACGCCGACCACCACCGGCACGCCGACGCTGGAGCTGTTCCGCAATCCGACCAACGACAACCTTGCCGAATTTGCGTGGCGCGCGGGCCTGCCGCTGATCGCGATCAACCTGATGCTGCTGGCCATACCGCTGGCCCACCAGAACCCGCGGCGCGGCCGCACCATCAATCTGGTGATGGCGGTATTGATTTATCTGACGTATTCGAACCTGTTGAACGTCGTGCAGTCGTGGGTCGAGCAGGGCAAGATGTCGTTCCCGGTGGGACTCGTGGGCCTGCACATCATCGTGGCGGGAATTGTGGCCATCATCTTCTGGCTGCGCGTGCGCAACCGTCCGCTCTTTACACGGGCATTGTTCCACCGTTCGTCGCAGGGAGCCTGATCGATGCGGATCTATGAAAAGTACTTCGCACGTCAGGTTTACCTTACGTTTGTCTTTATTCTGTTTGCTTTTTCGGGTCTGTTCTTCTTTTTCGACCTGATCAACGAACTGAACTCGGTCGGCCACGGCAACTACAAGTTCCAGTATGCGGTGCTGCGGGTAGCGCTGCAAACGCCGTCGCGCTTCTACGAAATCATTCCGGTCGCCGCGCTGATCAGCTCGATTTACGTGTTTGCGCAGATGGCGGCGAACTCGGAATACACGATTTTCCGCGTATCGGGTCTCGCCACCAACCAGGCGCTGCGTTCGTTGCTGAAGATTGGCATTCCGGTGGTGATCCTCACCTACATCATTGGTGAAGTGGTCGGGCCGTACACCGACCAGTTGTCGGAGCGGGTGCGGCTCGAGGCGTTGGGCTCGGCGGTGTCGACCAACTTCGAGTCGGGCGTGTGGGTCAAGGACACGTTGACGGCGCGGGCCGACGGCGAGCAGGTGACGCGCTTCGTGAACGTGGGCAAGCTGCAACCGGACGCGACGATCACGGATGTGCGCATCTATGAATTCGATTCGAAGTTCCGCCTCTCGAACATACGGATTGCGCAGAGCGGCACGTATCAGCCGCCGGGGCACTGGTTGCTGAAGGACGTGACGGATACGCAATTGCTCGACGTGGCGCCGGCCATGGGAACGCCTAAGGATGCGCTGAATCCGGTGTATCGCGCGAATCAGGTGACGGTGCCGGAGTATTCGTTGCGCTCGGAATTGACGCCGCAGATTCTGTCCGTGCTGCTGGTGTCGCCGGACAATATGTCGATGTTCAACCTGTTCCGCTACATCCAGCATTTGCAGCAGAATCATCAGGACACGCAACGGTATGATATTGCGCTGTGGCGCAAGCTGTTGTATCCGTTTGCGGTGTTCGTGATGCTGGTGCTGTCGTTGCCGTTTGCATATCTGCATACGCGGGCGGGCGTGGTAGGCGTGAAGGTGTTTGGCGGCATCATGCTCGGGATGAGCTTTCAGCTGTTCAATACGCTGTTCTCGCACATCGGCACGTTGAATACCTGGCCGGCGCCTTTGACTGCGGCTACGCCTGGGCTGGTTTATCTGGTGCTGGGGCTGGTCGGGTTGAAGTGGGTGGATCGGCATTAGGAGTCGGGCCATGGCCTTGCATGGGATTGTTCTTTTTGGACATGGGGCGCGTGATGCCCGGTGGGCGGAGCCTTTCGCGAGGTTGGCCGATAAGCTGCAGGCCGCTCATGGCGCGACTGGGCCGGTTTCGCTGGCGTTTCTCGAGTTGATGGAGCCGGATTTGCCTGCGGCTGTTGCTTCCCAGGTTGCCCTGGGGTGCGCTGCTGTCACCGTTGTTCCCGTGTTCTTTGGGCAAGGCGGGCATGTCAGGCGGGATTTACCTGCGGTGCTTCAGGTTTGTCGTACTGCGCATCCCGGCGTGCAGATTCATTGTGCTACCGCCGTTGGCGAGGATGATTCTGTGCTCGATGCCGTGGCTGAGTATTGCCTTCGGCAAGTGCACGGGTAAGGGGCTTTTTCTTTGCCTGTTTGGGTGGTTTGATCGCCTGCGGTGCCTTGGTTGGGTACTCACGTTATAAAAGGTAGTGCGAGAGCAGTCGTAGAACGTAAGTATTCCTGAATTATGCGGCAAGGCGATCCAGCATCGAATGTCCGGTCACGGTCTCCCACGCCTCGAAGGCCTGCGTGCGCGCCGAGCGCTTCTCTTGCGCGTTCGCGTTGTAGCGGCAGTGCATGAACAGATTTGCTACCTGATCGTGGGCCGACGTGAAGCGCTGTAGGTGACGCGCTGATTTGAACCGGCGCATTGCCTTCTCGCGCACCCGGGTTGGCTGGTGCGAGTTTTCCGCCCGGTTGTTCAGTCCTTTGTGCTGCCGGTGTTCCACGTTCAGCCTCAGGTCCCGGCTTGCTGCGGCGTAGCTCTTGAGTTTTTCGGTGATCAGCACACGCGGTGCGCGTTCGTGCTTCTTGAGCAGCTTACGCATGAGCCGTTTGGCCGCGTGCTTGTCGCGCCCGCTTTGCACCAGTACGTCGAGCACCGCACCGTGCTGGTCCACCGCGCGCCACAGCCAGTGTTTCTTGCGGTTGATGGTAACTACCACTTCGTCAAGGTGCCACTTGCCACTTGCCGCCTCGCGCCAGCGCGCTCGCGCCGATGCGCCGGGCAATGCCCAGGCCAAAGCTCACCGACCAGCGTCGCACCGTCTCGTAGGTAAGCTCAATGCCGCGAGCCGCCAGCAACTCCTCGACCATACGCAGGCTCAGCGGAAAACGGTAATGCAGCCACACCGCGCAGCTGATTACGTCGGGCGGGAATCGGTAGCCCGAATAGGAAATAGCGTCGTTGGCAGGTTCGCTTTGTTGCAAGGCGGTTCGTTTCATACCCACAATTGTCGCTGCATTTCCGGCGGCAGCCAACAACGTGGCAATACCGACGCCAGATACGCCACAAAATGTTGACCTGCAGTTTATGGTTGGAGACGCAGGAAATACGTTTATCGATGAGGAAAAAACGCAATCCAGTTACGCCTCGACCCAACCAGACAAGCGTTCGATGATGTGGCAGGTAGGAACCATTAATGCGGAACACAACTGGAAAATTACCAAGACGGTTTTCGTCGATCCCACGCGCAACTCGCCGATCCAGCGCACTACGTTTACAGCGTTGAACGGAAAGAAGGTTGGCGATTTCAACCTGTACGTTCTTCATAAACCAGCGATCGATGGTGATAACTATCATGAAGATGGGAAAGTTGCCGGCTACGATAACCGGATCACCCTGGTTACATCCGGAAACCCTGCAAGGGGTGGAAGCGGTGGAAGCGGTGGAAGCGCGTCGGCGCTTGCCGTCTCGCTTCCGTGGCGCCTGGCTGGCTCCACACCCATGGCGTCGGTCGGGGCCCAGGGGCTTAGTGACGGATGGACCGATCTTATGGCCGATAACGCAATGGACTACGCCTATTCCCGTGTGACTAACGCTAGCGTGGTGGAAATGGGATGGATCGACTTAGGTTGTCCGTCCGCTATTAGCGTGTCGTTCGACGTGGTGGTGGGATTCGGCAAGACCGAAAAAGAAGCGATCGATACGGCTAGCGGCACTCCTCACGGGGATTGTCGCGTTGTGGCAATGGCTGCACTGTGCGCATGCGCGCACGTGAGATCGCAACGATCATGACCGTGCGCACCGTTATCCTGTTCGTCGTGTTGCCGCTGGCGCTGATCGCGGGCTGCGCCGTCTGGCTCGGCGGCGAGACCACGTTTGGTATCGCCTTGACCGTGCTGGGCGTGACGCTCGGCGTGATCCGGAGGATGCGCCAGTAGCGGACGAAAGGGCTCGCGAACCCGGTTCCCTACCAGACTGCGCAACACCCACAGACCTGCGGCGTTCCGGCCAGTACACCGCCGGTCGTGATCGGCGACTAGCACCACTACCACGACCGTTGTCGTCGGCGCGGGCGCGCGCAACGCCATTGCACAGTCGGTCGCGATCGGCAATGGTGCAGTCGTCAACGGTGTGAACCGGACGGCCTCCCAGGTGTCCGTCGCAATCGGAGAGCGCATCCGCAAAGCTGGAACCGTGGGCGATCCGAACTCCAGATAATCTTCAGCACCAAGCGAGCAAATACGTATAAAACGTATCGATACGCAATTACTTGGAGATGTCCGCCATGCCAACCATTACCGCCACCGAGCTCGCGCGCCACACGCGCGAAATCCTCGACCAGGTCGTGCGCCGCGGCGAAACCGTGATCGTCGAACGCAACCAGGTCCCAGTTGCTCGTCTGGTGCCGCCCGATCCGGTCATGACTGCAGCGCAGGCGCTCGACGGGCTACCGACTGATCTCACCGCCGCACAAGCCGATCGCTGGCAGCGCGACAGCCGTGATGGCTTCGACGACGAGGTTCGTGATCCGTGGGCGTGATTCTCGACAGCTGCATCTGGATCGATCTCGCGGCCGGGATCATCCCTCGGCAAACGGTGATCGACGCGGCCGGTGCAGCGCCCGTGTTCATTTCACCGATCACACTCGGCGAGTTGGGGTTCGGCATGCACGTGTGCGGCGATCCCGCCGAACGCGCGCGGCGCGCGGCGCACCTGCGTCAGCTCGAACGCCGCCCAGTACTAGACGTCACGCGCCACACCGCTGCAGCGTTCGGTGTGCTGGCTGCTGCGTTGAAGCAGGCAGGCCGTTCGCCTCGACCGCGCTGCAACGATCTGTGGATCGCCGCGCAGGCGATCGAACACGGGTATGCGTTGATGACGCGCAATCCGGACGGTTTCAAGAATCTGCCCGGCCTGCAACTGATCATCGTCGATCGCCCAACGTTCTAGTTAACTGTCCGGCGGACTGAACATAGTCGCGCGGGCGCGTTTATCTCGATCGGCGCCGCATCGATGAAGGATCCGTCCGTTTGATTGCTTCCCTCCGCTACAAACACAGGCCGGCCGCTGCCTAAGCGGTCGAACGGGGGCAGAATGCGTCGGATGGCTATCGCGCCGTAAAGCCGCCGTCGAGCACGAGGTTGGCACCCACCGCGAACGAGCTTTCGTCGCTAGCCAGAAAGAGCGCACCGTAGGCGATCTCGCGCGCGTCGGCGACGCGCATGATCGGCGCCCACGACGCCTGAGCCGCTGCGGTCTTTGCCGGGTCAAGGCTGTTGTCAATTTCCGCCTGCAGCAGCGGGGTGCGTGTAATGCCCGGACACAACGCGTTGACGCGGATGTTGTGGCGGATTAAATCAAGCGCGATCGATTTCGTGAACATCATCACCGCGCCCTTGCTGGCGTTGTATGCTGGTGACTCAGGGACCGCGACGATGCCCATCTCCGAGCCGAGCGTGACGATTTTTCCGCCGCCGCGCGCAATCATCCTGGGCACCGCATGCTTGACCATGGTGAACATACCCTTGACGTTGGTGGTCAGAACGGCATCCCACTCGTCCTCGGATAGTTGCTCGATCGGCATTACGCTGGTAATTCCCGCGTTGCACACGAGTATGTCGAGGCCGCCGTGCTCGTTGACGGCGTGCTCAACCATGCGGCCCGCATCCGTCATTGAGCGCACGTCGCCCGCGCAACCGGACACCTTGCCGTATTGCGTCAGTTCGTCTACCGTCGCGGCAAGCGCCGCCGCATTAATATCGGTGATTACGACATGTGCGCCCTCCTGCGAGAACAACTGTGCAATTGCCTTGCCTATGCCGGACGCACCGCCGGTAATCAACGCACTCTTCCCATCTAGTCTGCCCATCATGGTTCTCAGGTTGGTTGCTGCACGCCACGAAACGACTGTTCCGCAGCGAAGAAATCAGGCCGTTTCGTTACCATAGCCAAGTGCCGGGTCAACGTGGTGAGTGACCGTCGCGCCTCCTTGCAATTCGAATTCGTCGAGCGATTCGTTTTCGACGTCGGCGATTGCTGGGATCGCGTCTCCTTCGATAAAGAGCACCGCGCCCAGGCGATAGAACGCTGGGGAGCGGCGGCGCTTGAGTTGACGGCCCCATGCTGCGGCGAGCACGATCACGGCCACGACAATCCAGGGGAACGCGGTCAGCGGCGCGGCCGGCCATGGATGAACGTTCAGCCAGATGGCTGCGAGGAAGATGACATTGGAGATGACTGGGAACGCAACGTGCAGCACCAGCGAAAACTCTTTTCTATAGCGCTTCCACATGAAGACAGGCAATGCGACGTTGGTCAGAATCAGAATGGGCAGCATGCCGAGTGACGACAGGTAGCCGAGATTGCCGAACGCGGACATCGGATCCCACCAGAAGCCTGCGGCAATACCCACCACGAGGGTCAACACCGAGTACACGATGATCGCGACATGAGGTGTCTTGTGCTTCGCATGAGTACGGCCGAGCGCCTTGTGCAAGAGGCCGTCGCGGCCTAGCGAATACAGCACACGGAAGTTCGCGGTGTGGATGGCAAGGACGACGGCGACAATTGCAGACACGGCCGCGAGATCGACAAGATTCCCGTACATGTGCCCCAGGTAACGTACCGCGAGGTCGTGGATCGGCTCCTGTGAATTGGCGAGCTTGTCCATATGTGCAGTGCCGTAACCGACCACGATTGAATACATCGCGAACGTGAACCACAGCCCGGCGAGCACCACCGATCCGATCAGCGCGATTGGCAGATTGCGACGTGGATTACGGCATTCCTCAGCGACCGTCAGGCACGATTCGAAGCCAAAAAACGCCATGACGATGAAGACGAATGCTTGTCCGATACCCCCGAATCCCTGATCCGCGTGCGTCGGCAAAAAGCTTTCCGGCACCTGGCCCGCATCGCCGCCCTTGAACACGATGACGATCAGCAAGCCGCCCACCACTGCGACTTCGGCGATCAGCAGGGCGACATCGAACTGCATCGACGCATGGACCGAATACCACGCCAGAATGCCGACCAGCACCACGACTCCGATCATCAATGCCCACCAAGGCACCGCGATACCGAAGTCAGTGCGCAGCGCGTTGCTGAGAAATCCGCCGAACAGATTGGTGTTGATCGGGCTTTGAAGCGCGTAGGCGAACATCATCAGCATGCCGGCTGCAAAACCGGCTTCGCGCCCCAGGCCAAGCGTAATGAACTTGTAGAAACCACCCGCCGATGTCACCCGTTTCGCGAATTCCGCAATCGTCAACGCCATGAGCGCGATGCCCGCGGTTCCAAGCACAAAAACGAATGGCGAAGACACGCCGGCCTTGCCGCCTATCAGCGCCGATATGAACATCACGCCGATGGTTGGGGAGATAAACGCAAGGGACATGCCCATTGCACTGATCAATCCCAACGCGTTGCGCTTGAGGTCATGAGCCTGTGCGCCAGTGTTCACCTCTGTCGTATTCATCAGAATCGCTCCAGCCGGGTCTATTTGAGCGCATCGTATGTGGTCACAAAACTGCGATCCAATGCCAAAATTCGATCACGCCATGCAGGACGAGCATGACGCCGTAGCGTATCTGTGTGACTTGCTGGCGGGATGGGACGAACGCAAACCGCGCGACCGGCCATGCTGGTTGCGGCGACTCAGATAGCGGTTAGCGCTTGCAGCGGCTCAGGCAGCAGCCGGCCGAATCACATCTGTGGCAGAAGTGGCCGTCAGGATTTCCCAGAATGCTTCGGCGCTGCTGGGCAAGCGAGCGCGTGGCCGGAACAGCGTGATATCGACGTCCAGATCCCATTCGGACGAGCCGGCGCGCACCAGCTCGCCGGATTCGAGTTCGCGACAGACCTGACTCCGCGGCAGCCACGCAAGGCCGCGTCCATCACGCACCATCGAGTTCAACACGCCGGCGAGAGGCGACACGAAGACGCGCTCGAGCCGATCGGCTCCCGGCGAAGTACGCAACAGGTTTTCGACAGCGCGGCCGATAGCGGACGTTTCCGCATACGCCAGATAGCGGCAGCGATGCGGCAATGTGCTGTCCAGCGAATCGAGCGGTTGATTGTCGGGGCCGGGGCGGGACAACGGCAGCAAGAGATCAAAGCCAACGCGGTAAATAAGAAACTGTTTCGGGTCGAGGCCAATTTCTACCGACGGATGCGTGTGGCACAGCATGAAGTGGCTCAAACCCTGCAGCATCATCTGCACGCATGCGTTCGCATGGCCAGTATCGAGGCGGAACTTCAGCACTTCCCCCGGCTTTTCGGATGCGCTAATCCAGTTGGGAAAAAAAGTTAGCGAAAGGCTGTGTGTCGCGACAAACTTGACCGTGCTGGCGAGTCCCTCCGCTGCCGCACGTAACTCGTCGCGACCTTGATAGAGTTGCCGCGCCACTTCCTCGGCAATATCCCTGAACCGCTCGCCCGCGACGTTCAGCGCAATTGGCTGGGCGTTTCGATCGAGCAACGTCACGCCAACCCACTCTTCCAGCATCTTGATGCGCCGGCTGAACGCAGGCTGCGTCATGAAACGCAGTTCGGCAGTGCGCGAGAAATTACGCGTGGCCGCCAGCGTCAGAAAGTCTTCGAGCCATTTCAGTTCCATAGGGCGAAATCAACGACTCCGGTCGGATAAACGCCTGCGACAAAGAAGTCGTGCTCGCCGGAGGCTGATGCAAAACAAGCAACTGTTATGCCGGGAAAAATGAGAATTTGAAAACAACGACGCCCCATCGCAGTGCACCTACGCACGCCCATATCGGCTTCAACGAAACGGGCGCACCGTAATCGGGCGCGATATTGGCCGGTTACCGGGGGCGTTGCAGGTTCGGATAAATGTGCGGAAAGCGGGATCGTGTTGGGTGTTGCGGCCGACACCGCCGCGGAACCGAAAACTGTGCGCCAAACGGGTTGCCGCAACGGCAAACTACACCCGGAAGTTAATTCACACGTTAACGAAGCAATCAGGCTACGTTAATCCTCGTGGCTTTTTGGCAACCCATACTTTTCACCAGGCAGGCGAGTACGCCTGCCTCCGTTCGCATGTCGGCGCTCCACCGCCGCTCTGCAGAAATCAACCCCGTGATCTGTTGATGCCCCGCCGAAAGTAAGCGTCCGATGCCCGTTCGGGTAACGTCGGGGATGAGGAGTGATTGATGAAAAGTCCGCGCATTGCCATTCTCGGCTTCGCGATCGAGTCGAACCGGTTCGCGCCGGTGTCCACGCGCGCCGATTTTGTATCGCGCGCGTACTTGCAAGATGCTTCGCTGCTCGACGACGCTCGCAGCAAAGCGCCCGTGATGACGCCCGAAATTCCTGCGTTCGTTCGAACGATGGATGCGATCCATGCGTGGACGCCTGTCCCGATCCTCTTCGCCAACGCAGAGTCGGGCGGCCCTGTCGAACACGCATTCTTCGCCGACACAATGCGCGAATTCGAACAGCGGTTGCGTGCAGCGTTGCCTCTCGACGCGGTCTATATCTGCGAGCACGGCGCAGCCATCACGACTGAGGAAGACGACCCCGACGGCGCGGTGTTCACGCTTGTACGCAACATCGTCGGGCCCTCGGTGCCGATCGTCGCCACCATCGACTTGCATGCGAACGTGTCCGACCGGATGGTAAATGCAGTCGACGCGCTCGTGTCGTACCGCCGCAATCCTCATACCGACATGGCCGAACGGGGCGCCGACGCCGCCCGCATCCTGACCGAGCTGATCAACGGCATGCGCACGGCAGTTGCGCATGTACGCATGCCCGTTTGCGCGCCGCCAACCCAGCTGCTGACAGCCCCCGGCACCGGACCGTATGCAGAGATGATCCGGCGCGCGGAAGCGCTCGACGACCCGCGCATCGTGAACGTGTCGGTGGTCGGTGGCTTCGCATTTGCGGACACGCCGAAAAACGGCCTCACCGTACTCGTTACCACCCGCGGCGACGCTCCACTCGCCCAACAGATCGCAAACGAGCTTGCGTCTTATGCGTGGCAAGAGCGTGCCGCATTCACTCCGATGTTGACGTCCCTCGACGATGCGGTCCGGCTCGCGAAAGCAACCAGCGACGATCCCTCGTTGGCGCCCCTGCTACTGGCCGAGGTGGCGGACAATCCGGGCGGCGGGGGACGCGGTAACACGCCGTTCGTTCTCAAGGCGCTGCTCCAGCACGAGGTACACGGTGCGGTCCTGGGCGTGGTCACGGATCCAGATCTGGTGTCGGACGCGTACATGGCCGGCACCCGGCAAACTTTCGTTGCACGCTTCAATCGTAGCGAAACCACCGTCTATTCGGAGCCGTTCGAAGCTCCGGCCCGAGTGTTGCGGCTACATAGCGGAAAGGGTGTCGGCCGGCGCGGACAGCTGGCAGGGTGCAGCTTCGACCTTGGGCCCTCGGTCGCGCTGCAAATCGGCGGCGTGACGGTCATCGTCATCAGCAAGCGGCACCAGTGCCACGAGCCGATGTTCCTCGAGATGTTCGGCATCGACATCGCGCGTGCGCGCGTAGTGATATTGAAGTCGCGCGGACATTTCAGGGCCGCATTCGACGAGTTCTTCTCTGACGCGCAGATCGTCAGCGTCGACGCCCCCGGCCTGACTTCGCCGATCCTCGCACGATTCGATTTCCGGAAACTGCCGCGGCCCGTCATACCGCTGGACGACATTTCTAGCTGGAGTCCGACGGTCCGTACGGTCCTGCCCGGGAGCGGACAATGAACGATACGTTAAACGTGCCGCGCATCAGACCGCAGACCACCCGAAAAGTCATTTGGCGTCTCGCGCCGCTGCTGATTTTGCTTTACGTAGTCAATCAGCTGGACCGGGCGAATGTCGGCTACGCGGCATTGACGATGAATCACGAACTCGGCATGTCGGTGTCCCAGTTCGGGTTCGCGGCCGGGCTCTTCTACGCCGGGTACATTCTCGTTGCCGTGCCGAGCAACCTGATGCTGGCGCGTTTTGGCGCGCGGTTGTGGATGACGCGCATTCTAATCACGTGGGGATTGGTCGCTTCGCTGACCGCGTTCGTCGACAGCACTCACATGCTGTACGTGCTGCGCTTTCTCCTCGGCATCGCGGAGTCCGGATTTTTCCCAGGTATGGTCCTGTATGTCACGTTCTGGCTGCCACGGCAGGAACGGGTGTGGCTCATGTCGCTGCTCTTCCTCGCCATCCCACTTTCGAACATGCTCGGCGCACCGATTTCGACGTTCGTTATGGAACATGTGCGGATCTTCGGCTGGTCGGGCTGGCGTTCAATGTTCTTCATCGAAGGCCTGCCGGCGATCGCATTAGGCGTCGTCACGTTTGCGGTGATGAAAGACCGGCCGGACAATGCGTCATGGTTGACCGTCGATGAGCGTGCCGAACTGAACCAGGCGATCGCCGTCGAGCAGAAGGAGGCGCAACGGGTATCGCCGCAAAGCGCGTGGCGTGCTTTGCTGGATCGGAGGGTGTTCGCGTTTGGGCTGATCTACTTCGGAATCAACATCGGCGTAGTCGCGCTGTCGTTCTTCTTGCCGCAGATTGTTGCCGGTTTTTCCCGGATGTTCGCGGTGAAGTATTCAGTCTTCCAGGTTGGCCTGATCACCGCGGTTCCATTTGCAGTATCTGCGGTGAGCATTCTGGTGTGGGGACAATATGCACGGCGCACCTCGCTCAGCGCCTGGCACGTCGCGATTCCAACGGCGGTGGGCGGCCTGTCCTTCGCCGCAGCGCTCTTCCTTTCGTCGCCGTATGAGGTGATGGCCGCGTTTACGCTCGGAGCGGTCGGCGTCTACACCCCACACGCATCGTTCTGGCAGTTGCCTCCGCGCTATCTAAGCAACGCAGCGGCCGCATCCGGAATCGGGCTCATCAATACCATCGGCACGCTGGCCGGCTTCCTCGGGCCTTACGCGACCGGCTGGCTGCATGACGCTACCGGCTCTTATCGCGTCCCAATGCTCGGTGTTGCCGCGCTGATGTGCGTCTCCGCAGTGACGGTACTGTTCGTGGAGCGCGCAAGCCGTACGGCGGAACCGCTAACGGGTGCACCCCGGCGCAGTATCCCTTAACAACAGTGTATCTGCGACGCTCCGGTTGACACACGTTGGTCATCGCGGATGCGAACAACCTGCATAATTCGACCATTTACGAACAAAGGTGCACCGCGATGCGAAGTGATGCCAAGCTGATTCTTCTCGACAAAAACCAGGTCGAGGTCTTGTTAAAGCCGGACGAAGTAGTCGAAGCGGTACGGGAGGCGTTTGCTCTGCACAGCCAGGGCGAAGGCCGTATATTTCCTGTGGTCAGGGAGCCGCTCGTGACAGGGGGTGTATTCGGAATCAAATCGGGCGACGTCCAGTCGCAGGGCCTGCTCGGATTCAAGGCAGCGGGGTTTTGGCCGGCAAACCGCGGCTTGGGTGGTGAACCGCACCAGGCCACCATTATGTTGATCGATCCCCAAACCGGCCGGCCTATGTGCGTGATCGACGGTAACGCAATCACGACCCTGCGCACGGGCGCTGCCGGCGGCCTGGGTTTGACCCTCCTCGCGCGTGCGAACAGTGCTCGACTGTGTGTATTTGGCACCGGTGTACAGGCGCAAGTACAGGTCAGATTCGCCTTGCGTGTGCTCGAACAGCTTTCCTGCGTTCGCTATGTCACCGTAGACGGTGAGCGCGACGTTTCGTTTGAAGCACTGTTCGCCGGACGTTGCGAAGTCCTGCATGCGACCGACCGTAACGTCGCGGTGGCTGACAGCGATGTGGTGGTCACGGCCACTCCGGGCAAGGGGCCACTCTTCGACGCGCAGGCAGTGCGACCTGGCACTCACCTCAACTGCGTCGGCGCGGACACCAAAGGCAAACGCGAACTCCCGGAAGGTTTGCTGCCGCGCGTCCGCCTTTTTGTCGACGACCGAACCCAGGCGTGCGAAATTGGCGAGACGCAATGGGCGCCTGACACTGCATGTATCGAGATCGGCGATCTGATCACCGGTCAGGTCCAGATAGACCGGCAACCTGACGACATCACCCTGTTCGACATGACCGGTATCGCCCTACAGGATCTGACGGTCGCGCGGTTGCTTTACGAGCGTGCCTGCGAAACGGGTACGGCGACCTCGCTGGCGTGGCCCTGGTAGTATCATCGATTCACCGGCCGTCGGACCAGCCCCCCTCTGCTCAGATCGTTGACGGGCAGAACCGGACTAACGGCTTCACAATCCCGACCAATCCATTTTCAAAGGACCGGCACGTCGATGGGTTGCCCAACGTGGTTGAGCCTGCCTGTCTATCAACCACGGTTCTCGCAAACGTGAGACCTCCGGATAGAGATGAACGATTTCATTTCCACGCGCTCCACGACTACTTCAAGCTCACGCCCAACGGCTGATGAACTCAATGCTCCCGCCATTCGGCAGGCGCGTGTCGATCTCGCAGCGTGCTTTCGCATGGCGTCGCGACTTGGCCTTCATGAAGGCATTTGCAACCACTTCTCCGCGCTGGTGCCGGGACATCCCACGCTCTTTCTGGTCAACCCGCTGGGATACGCCTTCGATGAAATCACCGCGTCCAGCCTGCTGATCTGCGATTTTGACGGTGACGTTCTCGCTGGAGAAGGGACGCCCGAAAGCACCGCCTTTCATATCCATGCGCGGGTGCATATGCGTCATCCCCATGCCGCTGCCTGCTTTCATACCCATATGCCGAACGCAACCGCACTGTCGATGCTGGAAGGCCCACCGTTGCGATGGGCCGGCCAGACATCATTGAAGTTCTACGGCCGGCTCGCAGTGGATGAACACTTCGGCGGCCTCGCGTTCGACAGCAGTGAGGGCGATCGCATTGCCGCAGCGCTCGGGAGCGCGGACGTGATCTTTCTGAAGAACCACGGCGTCATGGTCGCTGCTCGAAGCATCGCGCGAGCATGGGACGACCTTTACTATCTCGAACGCGTTTGCGAAGTTGAACGGATGGCACTTTCAACGGGCTTACCGCTTAAGCCAGTCAATTCGGAGACCGCGCGATTGACCTTTGAACAGATGGAGTCTGTCGCTGACGAAGCCAGTAAGCTGCATCTGGACAGCATCAAACGCAAACTCGACAAGCTGGAACCCGACTACCGGGAGTGAGGCGAATCATGGCGGCGCCGCGCGCGTTCACGGCCACATCCGGTCAGGCGGCGCTCGCGCGAGCCGTCAATCCAGCCGCACCCGAGTCCTGTCCGCGCTTGCCGCTCTGGGGTTGTTCGCTGCCAACCCGCGGCAACCAGGGTTGTTGCAACGTCGACGCATGGAGAAGGTCCAGAAAACGCTGAGCGCGCAGCGAGCGCCCATGCCGTGAGCTGATCAGCGCGACGATATCCGCGTCCGGCTGCGTCCATGCCTCGAGCAGCGGGACGAGCCGCCCCGCGTGCAGATGCCCGGCGACGTCCCATTCGGAGCGCGCAATAATGCCAAGCCCGGCGAGCGCCCAATCACGCACGGTGCCGCCATCATTGCTCGACAGCATCGGCTCGATTCTGACGTTTGCCGGTGTCCCATTGTCTTTCGGCGTGAAACGCCACATCGTCACGTCTTCATCGTTTTCGCGCAGCGCGATACAGTCATGCGTGAGCAGTTCCTCCGGATGCCGCGGTTCACCGCGACGCGTCAGATAGCTCGGCGCCGCGCACAGGATGCGGCGATTAGGTGCGAGGCGCCGGCTGACGAGCGACGAATCGCGCAACTCGCCGATATGCACCATCAGGTCCCACATGTCGTCCGAAATGCGCGCGGGGCGATCGGACAGCATCAGGCTTGCACTCACTTCCGGATAGAGGCCACGAAATTGCGCAATGGCGGGCGCGACGTAACGCTGCCCGAAACCGAGCGGCGCGATCACGCGCAGATGTCCGGCCACCGTGCCGCGTCGCGACGCCAGCGTGTCCGACAAATTGCCAATGTCATCGCAGATCCGGCGCGCGTGTACCGCAAGCAACTCGCCCTCATCGGTGAGCACCATGCGCCGGCCCGACCGGTCGATTAACCGCATGCCCAACCGGTTCTCCAGAAGACGAAGTCGCTGCGTAACTGCGGGCGGCGTGACATCGAGCTTGCGTGCGGCATCCGCCAGCGACACAGCGCTCGCGAGCGTGATGAAAAAGTGCAGGTCCTCGGTCGAGATCATTGACTTGGGCGTTAGCGCAGCGATCCGACGATGGTATTCCGTGGTTTTATTGATCGCCATTATTTTTTTACGCCTGATGTGAGCGATTCCTGCCCATCCGCCTTCGTGATCGTGCGCCAGCCGTGAAGGAACCTACAACGGGAGAAAAATTTCAGCGAAACTCAGTTACTGCATTTCGCGAGGACGGTTCACGCGGAGCGTCCCGTCGCCCTCGTTTTTCGCCGGAATACAGGCTGCCCGAGCGTCAGTCGGCCGCGTACGTTGTCTGCCGCTGTTCGCCAAGGCCCTGAATGCCCAGGCTAATCGTCTGACCCGGCTGCAGATAGACCGGCGACGGCTTCACACCCATGCCGACGCCGGGGGGCGTGCCAGTCGAAATCACATCACCCGGCTGCAGGCTCATGCACCGGGACAGATATGAAACCAGCTTCGCAACGTTGAACACCATGGTGCGCGTGTTGCCGTTCTGATAGCGATGTCCGTCGACTTCGAGCCACAGATCGAGTGACTGGGGGTCGGCCACTTCGTCGCGTGTCACGAGCCAGGGGCCGATTGGACCGAACGTGTCGCAACCCTTGCCCTTGTCCCATGTACCACCGCGCTCTAACTGCCATTCGCGCTCCGACAGGTCGTTGACGACACAGTACCCAGCCACGTATGCGAGTGCATCGGCTTCGTCGACGTACTTGCAAGGCTCGCCGATGACGACGCCAAGTTCGACTTCCCAATCGGTTTTGTTGGAGCCACGTGGAATTTCAACGCCGTCGTTCGGGCCGCATACGGCGCTGGTCCACTTGTTGAAAACGATCGGCTCGGCGGGAACCGGCAGATTCGATTCGGCCGCGTGGTCCGCGTAATTCAGGCCGATGCAAACAAACTTGCCGATCTTGCCGACGCACGGACCAACACGCGGTTCGCCCCGCACGAGTGGCAATGACATCGGATCGATGGCGCGCAGCTTCGCGAGTCCGGTGTCGGTTAGCACGTCGCCGGCGATGTCGGAAACCGCACCCGAGAGATCGCGAATCAGCCCTTCGCTATCCAGTAAACCCGGCTTTTCCCGCCCTTTCGGCCCATAACGAAGCAGTTTCATGGTTGCGTGTCCAAATATGTTCTGTTGAAAAACGACAATGGCTCAGGAAGGTTCACGGCGGCATCAATGCTTGAGCACGCGTGACAGGAAGGTGCGCGTCCGTTCATGGACGGGATTGTCGAAAATGGCAGCAGGCTGGCCCTGTTCAAGCACCTTGCCGTGGTCCATGTAGATGACACGGTCCGCAACTTCGCGCGCGAAGCCCATTTCATGGGTGACGATTATCATCGTCATCCCCGAACGGGCAAGCTCCCGCATCACTTCAAGAACCTCGCCGACCATTTCCGGGTCGAGTGCCGAAGTCGGTTCGTCAAACAGCATCAGACGCGGCTCCATCGCCAGCGAACGGGCGATGGCGACTCGCTGTTGTTGTCCACCGGAAAGCTGCGATGGATACTTGTCGACATGGTCTCGCAGCCCAACACGCTCGAGAAGCTTGCGGGCAGTCGCTTCGGCCCGCGCGCGCGGCCACCTGCGTACACGGACAGGTGCGAGCATCACATTTTCCAGAACGGTCTTGTGAGGAAACAGATTGAAGTGCTGGAAGACCATCCCAACTTCCCTGCGGATACCGGCCAGTTCCTTCCTGGACGTGCCGAAGCCATCCTCGGACGGTGCCAACTCGATTCCGTCGACAACCAGCCGGCCGTCGCCGAAATGTTCCAGACCGTTGACACAACGAATCAGGGTCGACTTGCCTGATCCGCTCGCACCGATGATCACAACCACCTCACCGCTCTGTATTTGCAGATCAATGTCTTTCAACACGTGAAACGCACCGTACGATTTGTTCAGTTTGTGCATTTGGACAATCGCGGACATATCCATTCCTTCATCAAAAATTGCTTCGCCTAGCTAACGGGCCGGGCCTGATCCTCTGCCCGATGCGACGCCTAGCGCGCCCCCTGGCTCATCTTCACTTCGATACGGCGAGCTCCGTACGAGATTAGCGAGCCGATCGCGAGGTAAGCAGCGAACATGAACGCGTAGATTTCGTATTGGGAACTGCTGTACTGCGGATTGGCGAGGACCGTTTGTCCTGCCTTCAGGAAATCCGTGAGGCCGATGATGAAGAGTGCGGGTACGTTGTTGAACAGGTCGAGAACATTGCCCACGAGAGCAGGAATCACCGCCCTTAATGCCTGCGGAAGAACAATGATGAAACTCTCGTCGAGCGCACTGAAACCCAATGACTGAGCCGCCTCCGCCTGCCCTCGCGGCACGCCCTGGATGCCGGAGCGTACATACTCGGCGGCATAAGCCGCATAGAACAGAACGAAGCCGGCGACGCCACGGGCCAGGTCCGGGATGTGAACCTGAGGCGGAAACACCAGCGGGATAATGATCCAGGACCAGTAGACCGTGCAGACAAGCGGTACGGAACGCAGGAGTTCGATGTAACCCGTGCACGCCAGCCGCAGGCTCGCGAACCGGCTATTTCTGGCGAATGCCAGCGCGATACCTACGGGCAGACTAAGCAACGTGGCGATCGCCGTGACAAGGACGCTCAAGAGCAGTCCGCCCCACCGGTCAACGCCGGCCGGAGCGAGCAACGCGCAGATTGCGCCCACGCCCAGAAGCCACAACAACCCCATCCCACGACCGACCCGCGGCCACCGGCTCGTCGCGGCGCACGTGCAAAACGCGATGGCCAGGCAGCCGAACGCACCGGCGATCCACTGAAGATGAATACCGCAAGACACGGCCGCTGCCACTGCCAGAAGCGTGGCGGCAATCGCATAGCCCTTCCAGCGCTGCTTGAGCAACACAAGACCTATCGTCATGCCGAACAATGCACTCAGGCCAGCGCCAGCGACCAACGCACGCCAGATCTGGTCTGCGGGGAACGTTCCGACCAGCAACACGGCCAGATTTTCGGCCACGACGGCCCAATGCGCGGAGAACAGGGTCCAGCGAACAATAAGGAATCCGATATACAGCGTCAACGGAATCGACACCAGCGAGAGCAGCGAACTGGACGGACTCGCGAACAGGTTGTGCCGCGTCCAGCGACCGATGGTCGTAGCCATTACCGTGCTCCTTTCTTCATGACACGCCAGTTGTACAGATTCGCGATCGCACTGATGGACAAGCTGATCAGAAGATAGACCACCATGACAATGATGATGCCCTCCAAGGCCCGGCCGGTCTGGTTGGCGACGGTCCCATAGACACTGAACATATCGGGAAAGCCGATCGCAATCGCAAAGGACGTGCTCTTGGCCACGGTGACGTACAGGTTGGCAAGAGAAGGAATAATGACGCGAACCGCTTGCGGCAAGACGACGACCCAAAGGGACTCGCGATGGCCGAGACCTAATGCTGCGGCTGCCTCCCACTGTCCTTTGTCGATTGATTGCAGCGCACCGCGGACCACTTCAGCAACATACGCTGCGAAATTCACGCCGAGCGCGATGATCAGACTGGCCATCTCTGGAGAGAAGCCCGCACCGCCCGATACCGAAAAAGAACTTGCTTTCGGCATATCGATGCTGAACGGCCGCCCAGTGAAAGCAACCGCTAGCGCCAATATCGCCGCACTAGCCGCAAAGGCGACGCGGCGCCAGCCCGCCGTGCGAACAAACACGCCGACGGCAAACACAGCCACCGCGAATCCCGCAAACCACGCGTAGCGGGATGCAACCGGGGTCGCAGCCAGCCATGCGATGAAAACACCCTGCCGGCTCGCGATCAGTACTCCATGCAACAGCGACGCATCCGCCAGGCTCGGTAGCTGCAGCAGCACTGCGAAGTACCAGAAGATGATCTGGATGAGCAGCGGCGTATTTCGTACGAGTTCGACAAACCCCCACGCCCAGTTTTTGACAACCCAGTTCCTGGCCATCCCCCCCACCCCGACAATCACGCCAAGAACGGTGGCGAGCACGATCGATATGAGCGTGACCACGAGCGTGTTATACAAGCCCGCGAGCAGTGCCTGGGCGTAGGTCTGCTGGGAATTGAACGGCACCAACGAAAAGCCATGCGGACCTTTGGCGATCGTCAGACCTTCGCTGATGTTAAAGCCGGCAGGCTGCTCGAGAAAGTCGAGGCTAAAGCCGATTCCATGCCGTCGAAGACCTGCCCATATCAGGCCCAGGAAGGCTAATACGGCAGCGGCGATGGCCGCCAGAATCAGCGTCTGGATCGCCGCTGATCGTGTGCGTGCCAATCTCCGGCGCTTCAATTCCGCTCGTGAAGCTGGCGAAGGAGTACGTCCGAACGGCCTATTTTCCGTGCTGGACAGCTTTAATTGCGACACGGTTCCTTCTCCACTGACGTCAGATTCCGCAGGATGGTCGGACGGTTGATCGAGTTTCATATCCAGAGTTCACTGAAGCTGGCGGCAAGGTGCTCGCCACCGGCGTAGCTCGACTTACGCTGCCTAGTACCAGGGAGGCGAATACATCATGCCGCCTTCGTTCCACGCCGCGTTTAGAGAACCCTTGCGCTCGATTGCATAAGGTGTCTTTGGGCCAATGTTGCGGTCGTAGATTTCCCCGTAGTTGCCCTCAGACGCGATGACCTTCTGTGCAAAATCAGGTTGCAGACCGAAGTCCTTGCCGAGCGTGCCGTTCACGCCCAGGAATTTTTGCAGGTACGGATCCGTGGTCTTCACGAAGGTCGGCAGATTCGCTGAGGTGATCCCATGCTCTTCAGCTTCGAAGGTGGCATAGATGACCCACGTCAACGCAGCGTGCCAGCGAGGATCGTCCTGCGATACAAACCCAGCGAGCGGTGACTTGTCGAACGCTTCGGGGAGAATCTGGAAAGCAGCCGGATTGCTCGCATTGCCACGCCAGCCAGCCAAAGCGGACTTGTCCGTCACCATCGCATCGCAACGTCCGGAATTCAGGGCGTCAAACAGCTTGTTCGTGTCCTGATAGGTCAATGCCTTGGTCGATGCTTTCCAGTTGTGAGCCTTGAAATATCCGGCAAGCATCTGTTCGGTTTCCGAACCTTGTGTCGTGCAGAATGTGGCACCGTTGAGGTCGCCGATGTGCTTGACCTTCAGTGCGGTCTTGACGAGAACGCCAGTACCGTCATAAAAGTTGGTGGGTAAGAAGGAAATGCTGAGCGCGGCTGACTCGCGCGTAGGAGTGACCGTGCTATGGGCGAACACGACGTCGGCCTGGCCTGTGCGAAGCGCGTTGAAACGGCTCCGGTCCGTGACGATCACGTACTGAACCTTGTTCGGATCACCTAGCACGGCGGCAGCGGCTGCCCTGCACAGATCGACATCCATTCCTTCCATCTTGCCGGTTTTCGTATTCAGATAGCCGAAGCCCGGCGTTGCATTGTCCGTGCCGCACAAAAGCGTGCCGCGCTTGATCACCGTGCTCAAGTGATCCTCATCCGCGTGCGCAGCCGGCATTCCTAGCGTCAAGGCACTGCAACTCACCGCCAGACAGGCGAAAAGACGGGCCGCGTAAAAGCGAATCTTCATGCTATTTCTCCAGCCCGGAAAGATGACGTCGACCCGCCTGTTCCGGGCAACGGCTCGACGCAAAAATAAAACCAACTATAGATATTCAATTCGTATTCCTCTACATCTACGCCGCTTAATCGCATGGTTAAAGCAACAAACTCGACTTGGCGAGTAGTTCGTCAGCCTGAAATGTAGAAGGTGGATAGTTACCTTATCGGCGGGCGGCTCGATCCATGGCTAGTGGTCACCAGCCCCGAAATCGTGGCCATTGCGCCGCGATTTCCCGTGAGCCAGTGCGAGTCAGCTCGTAGTGGCCATGCTGAGCGGCGGTCGCGCAAGCGTGATTCGGGAGAATGCGCACCAGCGAACCGATTGGCAACTGGGGCAGCGACGCCTCGCTGCCGCTTCGCACGGCGATAATCCCCTGCTCCTGATTTGCCTGGACCATGAGTAGGTCTGGGTAAGGCACGCCATCGACACTGCACACGACGCCGTAGCCCTGATCGACTCGCTGCGACGCAGTACCGCGATCGCGCGACACCGCCATCCAGCCTGCATCGACGAGAATCCACCCCTTGTCTGCCTGGTGACCGATTACGGTGGCAAGCACGCTGACCGCGATGTCGTCGACTGTGCAAACCTCAAGACCTGCCATCACGAGATCGAAGAAGACGAACACACCTGCTCGCACTTCGGTGACGCCCGTCAGGTCGGCCGCGAAATGGGCCGTTGGCGTCGATCCCACGCTAACGACGGGGGCGGGTAGTCCCGCATCGCGCAGCACCGTTGCGCAACCGACTGCGGCAGCGCGTTCGCGTTCGGCGATCGCGACGATCTCCTGAACGCTTCTGCATGAGTACGATTCGCCCGCATGAGTCATGACGCCGCGCAATTGCGCCCCGCCATGATGCAGTGTGTTGCCGATGGCCAGCAGGTTGACCGTGTCCTCGAGCCGCACTCCGGCGCGATGACCGTCCGAGTCGATCTCGATCAGCGTTGGGATACAATCGCTCGTGCGACGCGAATGCTCGGCAACCGCTCGCGCCGCATCGACGTTGTCTACCACGAGCGACAAGTCGACGCCCTGCCGGCGCAATGCGGTCACACGGTCGAGCTTGCTGGGCACGACGCCGACACCGTAGAGAATGTCGCGCACGCCACCGGCGGCAAATTGCTCTGCTTCCAGCAGTGTGGATACCGTCGCCGGTCCGCCCAGACCATCCATCACGTGGCGGGCCACTTCGATGGACTTCGGCGTCTTCAGGTGCGGGCGCAAATCGACGCCGTGTCCGGCGAGACGTGCTCGTAGCCGCGCGATGTTTCGCATCATGCGGCTCTCGTCGAGCAACAATGCGGGCGTGGACAGGGATTCGATCGAACCGGTCTGCGAAGTTTCTGTGCGCGACGTGCCGCCGCAACCAAACTCGCTTGGGTCCGGTGATATTCGTATGACGCTCGACATAAAAATCGACTTTGGAATGAGTTAGGGTGCTTACAGCGCGACGACGCCGGTCTTGATCTGCGCGAAACTGCGGAGTCCCTCCGCACCTTTCTCGCGCCCGTAGCCCGAGCGCTTGAAGCCACCGAACGGCAGCTCGACTCCGCCAGAAGCGCCGTAAGTGTTGACGAAGACCTGTCCGGCAAGCACCTCGCGGATCATTCGATGCGCAGTGCTGAGATCGCGCGTCCAAACGCCGGCCACCAGACCATAGTCCGTGCCATTGGCGAGCCGCACCGCTTCTTCTATGTCGCGGAACCGCGTCACCGCTAGCACCGGCCCGAAGACTTCCTCCTGGCCGAGCGGGCTGCCGGGGTCGACGTCGTCGATCAACGTCGGTTGCACGAAGAAGCCCTTGCCGAGCACTCCACCGTTCAGCGCGTTACCACCGGAGACGATCTTCGCGCCGTTGCCGCGAGCCTGCTCCAGGAAGGACAAGACGCGGCTGCGCTGCGTGTGCGAAATGAGTGGCCCGAGGGTCGGGTCGTTCAGTGCAGGACCGATCGTCACGCTGGCAAAGACCTCTTTGACACGTTCCACCAGGACGTCGTGCACGCTTTCGTGGATCAGTAGCCGCGAGCCGGCCGAGCATGTTTGGCCGGCCATTTGCAGAATCGCGTTGACTACGCCCGGCACGGCACGTTCCATGTCTGCATCGGCGAACACGATGTTGGGTGACTTGCCGCCCAGTTCCAGGGTCACGGGAATCACACGGTTGGCTGCCGCGCGAGCGATGAGACGCCCCACTTCGACGGAACCGGTGAACGAGATATGGTCGATGTCGCTGTGGCCCGTCAACGCTGCGCCTGCCGTTTCGCCGTAACCGGTCACGACGTTCAGCGCACCGGCGGGCAGGCCCGCTTCGAGCGCTAGCAACGCTAGTCGCAGGGCCGTCAACGGCGCTTCTTCGGCAGGCTTCAATACACAGCAGTTGCCCATCGCCAGCGCGGGTGCGATGGTGCGTGCGAAGATCTGCATCGGGTAATTCCAGGGGATTACGTGCGCCGTAACGCCATGCGGCTCCCATTGCGTAAAAATCATCGTGTCCGCGTTCAACGGAATCGACGATCCATAGTGTGTTTCGACTGCGCTTGCGTAGAAGTCGAAGTACCGCGCGGTGAGTTCCGCATCACGCCGCGCTTGCCGCAAAGGCTTGCCCGTCTGCAGTGCTTCAAGATGCCCCAGATCATCCCGGTCACGTTCGATCAGCTGCGCGAAGCGGCGCAGAATCCGGGCACGCTCAGCAACGGCCACCTTGCGCCACTGATGCGACGCGCGCCGTGCCGCGCTAACGGCAAGATCGATTTCCGCAGGACCGCAGTCCGGGGTCCCGGCGAAGGCTTCACCGGTGGACGGATCCAGCACGGCTACCGTGTTACGTGTCTCAACCGACTCACCGTTGATGACGGCCGCTACCTGCTTCATTGCTTGACTCCTCGATCGTTCGTGGATGGACCGCCGCCGGTGGATCTGGACCCGTCCCTGGAAATTCGCCGTTGCCTGCTGCGCCTGCGAGCACGCAACGGCATACGACGCGACGGAGTATCACCAGTCAAATTGCGACTCGGGTTAACGCCGCTTAACTTCATCCTTAACGTGCGTATTAACACTCGGGACGCCTGGGTTCCATTGCGTCGCTTCCTGCTGGTCGTCGCCAGGCAAGCCGCCGCATTCGCGCGTGCTTTTCTGTCTGTTCCCAATCCCCAGGCAGAGAAGCATATGCAAAAGCACACCATCGGAACCTCGGTCCTTCAAATCGCGCCTCTCGTATTCGGCGGCAACGTCTTCGGCTGGACGGCCGACGAGCGTGCGTCGTTCTCCATACTTGACACGTGTGTCGAGCACGACTTGAACTTCATCGATACCGCGGACACCTACTCGGCCTGGGCCGAGGGCCATCAGGGCGGCGAGTCCGAAACGATCATCGGCAAGTGGTTCAGGAAAAGCGGCAAGCGAGACAAGATCATGCTTGCGACCAAAGTCGGGCGGTTGAAGGCGCGGCCGGGACTGTCGGCGGCCAACATCGAGGCAGCCGTCAACGACTCCCTACGTCGCCTGCAAACCGATTACATCGACGTCTATTTCTCTCACCTCGATGACGACAAGACGCCGTTCGAAGAGACACTCGGCACGTATCAGAAGCTCATCGAGGCAGGCAAGGTGCGGGTGATCGGCGCGTCGAACTTCACCGGCGAAAGGCTCGCGGCAGCGCTAAAGGCATCGAAGGACGGAGGCTTGCCGGCATATCAGGTGCTGCAACCGGAATACAACCTCTACGATCGCGAAAGTTACGAGACCGATCTCGAACCGGTCGTGCAGGCACACAAGCTGGCCGTCATCACGTATTTCAGCCTGGCAAGCGGCTTTCTGAGCGGCAAATACCGTTCGAGCGCCGACATTGCGAAGAGTGCACGCAGCCCGTTTGTGAAAAAATATCTTAACGACCGCGGGCTGCGGATCGTGGACACGCTCGTGGATGTGGCGAAGCGCAACGACACGACGCCCACGACCGTGGCACTCGCCTGGATCATCTCGCGGCCGAGCGTGACCGCACCGATTGCGAGCGCAACGTCAGTGGCGCAACTCGAAAACCTGGCGGCGGCAACGCGTCTGCAACTTCCTTCCGACGACCTGAAGCAGCTTAACGAAGCCAGCGCCCCGGCAAGATAACCGGGTCGCGTAGAGGCGTTCACGAACAGGCGGTGAGTGGACGCAGCGCGGTCCGGATGCGCGGCTCGTAGCCGGCGGAGCCTACATGAACACTGCTATTCGCCGCGCACTTTAGCAAGCGTGCAGCACGTTGATGACGCGGCTCACGAGCAGCGGACGCGTATTGCGTCCGAGATGGAACGGACACCGCCCTCCCTCCAGGGACGAAGACCTGTTTCCTAGGGGCCTCCGGAACCGGACGGCCAATGGATTGTGTCCCGATACGGTCGGCAAGGCGAGAAAGGTGTGCTGTGGTAAGGATTCCTTACATGACCAACGAATAAAACTGCTCGGCGGCAGTTCACGCGACGCCATCAGCTTTCATCTGCCCTTTCCTGATCATATGCATCGTTTCGATTTCTGACGGGATGATGCGGGCACAGCGAAAATTCTTGAAACCCATCATTGGCCCGGTTCGGCGTTTAATGGCCCGATGGTCATGCTCGACGATGTTGTTCAAATACTCGACCTGCCGGACCTTGATGGGCGTTTCCCGTTCAGCGTTGATGGCCTGAAGGGCCGCCAGATTGGCGCCGCTTTTGTCCATGGTAACGGCCTCTGGCGCGCTGTTCTGATCGATGGCTTTCTCGAAGTGGCGACGCGCTGCAGCTTTGTCACGATGGGCCCGAAGCAGGCAACGGACCTTCCTCTTTCTACATGAGAAGTGATCCCGCTTCAAGGCGCCAACACCATCAAGCCACAAGGATCGTGCTATGACCCAAGTTCACCCACTACATTTCGTTACGTTGCTCGGAAGTTGCCGGAAGCGTTCCTACCACGCTGCTATCGCCCGATCCCTCCCGACCTTGGCAGGCCCCGGGGTGACGATTAGCGCACCTGGCTTCATCGCGGACATGCCGCACTATGACGCCGACGTTCTGACAGAAGACTTTCCCGAGGCTATGTCGACAATGGCCGAGGCTATCCGGTCCTCCGACGGCTTAATTTTTGTCACGCCGGAATATAACTACTCGATACCAGGCACGCTCAAAAATGCACTCGACTGGTTGTCACGCTTGTCTCCCCAACCGTTTGCAGGCAAGCCGGTGGCCGTCCAGACTGCGTCGCCTGGGATGTTTGGCGATACACGTGCGCAATATCAACTTCGCCAGATACTCGTATTCCTCGATGCTTACGTCCTCAACAAGCCGGAGATCATGATCCCGGGCGTGTCCGGGAAGGTGGATGCGGAGACGCTGGAGCTCAGGGATGACACGACCTGTAATTTCCTCACCGCACAGGGCCGACGCGACCGTCGCGATCGCGCGTGACCTCGCGTCCGGTTTCAGTTTATTCATGAGGCTGCTTAGCCTAATACTACAGCTGTAGATATAACGAAGCGGGAGGTACGAAGCCGCGTCGTCGGTAATGGCGTTGCTGGGCGCGACAGAGCCCCGCAATGCTCGCCGCTCATCGAAACGACTTTGAATGAACGAGGGTCCGAGTCGGTCAAGCTACTACAGTGGGTAAGAAGCGACATCAGCCATCCGCGCGAAACCGTGCGTCTGAAGTCGTGCGCCGCTTGATCAAGATCGCGGATGCCTGTCGTCGAGCGGCGCACAGTGATCAGTTCGGCAGCTGTCGTGGCAGATTGTCGATGCGCGGTCCGCAGACTCGGGACTGCCCGAGGCACGCTGCAAGTGCCTGCTCGCCGAACCATTTCTGCGTGTCCAGGTTGTAGTGCACACTCCCGTCCCCGCCGCCTAGCGTACCGCCGTCGAAGATGCCGAAGCCAGGCGGCTGTCCATTCCAGTCATGCGACTTCGACGCATCGACGAAACTGAAGACGCGAGAGTTCGCTTCGATGAAGCCGCCGAACACCTTTTGCATGGATTCAAGCGCGGCGGGATTATAAGGAGCGATCCCGTTGGTGACGTTGTCGTAAGCAACCGACAACGGCTTCACGATCATCACCGGAAAAGTCGAGCCCACCGCCGCAAAGAAACTGCTGAAGAGGTGCGCGTAATTCTGCGGCGCGCGGCGAATCGTCGTCGCATTGCCAGCGGTATTCAGCGGAGCGGCTTCCGCCTCCCACTGGTTCCACTCCAGGCCCAGGATCCGCGGTTTCTTACCGGTCGCGAGAATCTGTTTCAGTCCGAGGTACATCATGCGGCGAGCAAACGGTGCAAGCGCATAGGTCGGCGTCTTGCTCGAATCGAGCATGGGCTGCCAGAGATTCACGCCGTGCATCGTCCAGTCGCAGCAGCCGCTGAATGCATCGTCCGCGACATCCACGCCCTGGCTGCCCCAGCCGATATGAACGATGTACAGATCGGGCAACGGCTCACCCGCGTTGATCGCCGACTGCCACGCATACGCGGCGAAATTGGCGGCATTGCCGCTGCCACCGTAGTAGCCCAGATTCATGTCGGACGATGTGCTGTCGGTCCAGTTCACCCACGAGACGTGATCGATGGAGGAGATCGGTTGAGTGAACGGCGCACCCGATCCGTCTGCGTTGCCGGTGATGTTTCCCCAGCCGTCGTTCCGGATACCCCATACGTTGGGGGCCGGCATGCCGCCGCCGGTCCCGGCACCCGATGCTCCCGTCAACGTCAGATCGGCGGGTAGGCCGTTAAGACCGGCGCTGTTGCTCTGCCCCATCACGAACAGGACCGCTACTTCATCGGGCCGGAATCGCGAGCCTTTGTTCCAGGCTGTCGCCGCGACAGAATTCGACTGGGCCATCGCGTCCGCGGCGACGGCCACCTGTACCCCGCTCGCAGCCAATACGACCGCCAGGGCAATCCGCATCAAGAGGTTCTTCATACCTGTCTCCCTGAGTCTTCGATCACTGTTTCACTGGCTGGCTGACCGGCTGGCTCACCGCCTCACCCAGACCATCAATATCGGGACCGTAGTTGCCTGAAACCATGGAGAACTTGATGGTGTTGGCTACGCCGGCCTTGAGCGGGACCACGACCTGAACACTCGAGAGGATTGGGAAGTCCCAGGTGCCTTCACCCGGAAACTGCACCGGAACCGGCGGGCCGTTGTTGACGCTCACGTTCATCGCGCGAGGCTGACCACCGCCGTCGTCCGCACTGATATAAACCACGGGGACCGCATAGTTGCCATCGGCAGCCGCGACGATTCCGTTGAACTGCAGGCTGGAATCCGAGTTCACGAAATTGCCGACCTTTTCGTGACCGCTGCAGATATTGCATGCCTGTACCGACGCATCCTGAATGATGTTGGTGGGGCTTTCCGCTTCATAGATGACGGGCGGCAACGCGGGCTGCGGAGCGGCGATCAGCGTCACCTTGCCGATTGACGGAGCGCGACCGCCCTTGCCTGGAAGAACGAACGTCAGCTTGTTGCTACCCGGCAGGAACGGCATGTAGACCGTGACGGTGCCCTGGGACTGACCAGTGGTGACGGGGAGCTGGATCGTCGTCAGCACGCTCTCGTTCAGAATCAGCGACACCTTCACCGCGGACTTTCCATTGTTCCGGTAAGTGACGTCGATGTACCCACCCGTGGTTGCATTCACCGTATATCGGGCCACGCCATCTTCATGCGTCATCGGTTTGGCCGCCTGGACCTTCGATGCATCGTCCGTGCCGACGATCGTCAGCATGACGGAGCCACCGGCCGGAACGGCGGGCACCGTGTATCCGGACGTGTGCGAACCGAGATCCTTGTGTGCCCAGATATCCCGAACGTCGGCCGAAGCGGCAGGGTCCAGTCCGAGGTCCTTCCAGTTCACCGTGATCGGTGCGGCGGACCCGGTCGTATTGAGTAGCACCACTGCGCGGCGACCTTGACCGGACAGCAGTTTCGCCCACACGCCCAGACCGTTCTGCGGTACCGCCACGCGGATCGCCTGCATGCCGCGCGGATCCTGATCGACGGCAAGCACCTCCGGATTGGTCAGCGTGTCCATCGTGGCCGCGCCGAGCGGCGTCGTAAGATCGACACCCAGGATAAGCGGTGCGCCGGAAATGGCCCACAAGCTCATGTGCGTCTGGTCCTGAGCGGCAGTCAGACCGAACCCGGCAAGCATCATGTCCGCATCGTTATAAGCGCCCGTATGCTGTGCTTCAGGAAAGAGGTTGCCGTAGAAATTCTGGTTCACGATTCTGGAAAAATCCGGCGTGCTTTGATGGCCCGGCGTGCCCGTGTCGTAAGTGATGTCCTCGGTCGTTCTCCACAGATCCGCGACTTGCCCCCAGTCATACGAGCGGCCCGTCTTGTCGACATGGAAACTGTTCGGATTGATGCTGTAGACGATCGGTCGATTCATCGCGGCGCCTGCACTATTCAGTGCATCGCGCATCTTCTGGAAACCGGCCACCTGATCGTCGGTGGTGCCGTCCGGCGAACACCAGTCGTACTTCACGTAGTCGACGCCCCATGACGCAAACGTGTTGGCATCCTGCACCTCATGCCCGAGGCTGCCCATCGGATTGGTATGTCCGGGGTACAGGTTGTTGCGCTGCGCACAGGTTTCGGCGGCGGGCACTTCGTATATCCCGAACTTGAGGCCTCTGGCGTGAACGTAGTCGGCCAGCGCCTTAATTCCGCTGGAAAACTTCATGGGGTCGGCGACCAGGTTGCCTTGCGCATCGCGATTTGGCGCGAACCAGCAGTCGTCGACGTTGATGTAGTTGTAGCCCGCTTTCATCAACGCGCCGTCTTTCTTCAGGCCGCCGGAGATAACGTCCGCGGCCGTCTTCACCAGATCTTCGGTGATGTTGCAGCCGTACGCATTCCATGAGGCCCAGCCCATGGGTGGCAACGCGATCGACGTTTGAGCCTGCGTTTGCGACGAGGCGTCTTGCGATGGTGAAACGTTTGCGGAGTTGGCCGCAGCATGCATGACGCTCGTGGCGTCGGAGGCACCTTGCTGGTCACCTCCGCAGGCGGACAGACCGAAGACCATCATAACGCTCACGAGAAACAGATACACCTGTGTGCGACCCAGGATCTTCATGATTTTCCTTCGTTGAAAATGAAACTGGGACTTCTGGTCAACTGCTGTGCGGCGTTTTGTTTCGGGCTGCCCGACCCGTAGGAGCTTTACGAAGTCGGCTGCAGGTTGCCGTCGAATCGAGCCGTTCCGTTTTCCCGCATCGTTACCGCACGGGCCACATTGCCGTATTGCAGTGTCGTTTGTGTTCCGCCGACGCTGATGAGCTTGACGGACGACAGCGCGCCACGGTTCCACTTGAGATCCACCGTAAACCCGCCTTTCGCGCGTACTCCCGTCAGATGCCCCGTGTTCCATTGCGACGGCAGTGCAGGAAGCAGCGTGATGCGATCCATCCTGCTTTGCAGTAGCATTTCCAGTATTGCGGCCGGACCGCCGAAGTTCGCATCGATCTGGAAAGCCGACGAGTTGCTCGACAGCGCATACGCGTCGAACATGTTGGCAAACGTGCCGCTCACGCCGTCGTTGCCCGCCGAATAGCGCAGCAGCTTCGGAATCATCGAATAGCAGTTGGCGGCATCGTGGAAATGTGCCCAGCAAGCGACGCGCCATGCAAGCGCCCAACCGAACGAGTCGAAGCCGCGCGCGAGCAACAGCGCCCTCACGCCGGCCACGAGCTTCGGATCGCTATCGAGCGTGATGCGCTCGCCTTCGAACCAGCCGATCAGCGGCGACAGATGCCGATGCCCGGTCTCGCCGACGATGCTGTCGTTCATCCACTCCTGAAGCTGGCCGCTCGTCGGACTCACCTTCGGCAGATAGAGCTGCGCCTTCATACTTGCGATCGAGCGCGCGAAATCCGCGTCCTGGCCGAGCAATTGACTCGCGGTCAGATAGTTCGTGAACAGATCCCACACGAGTTCCTGCGCGTAGGTAATCCCGAGCTGCTGATGAGGCCCCTGCTCCGGCGACCAGTCCTTGTCGTCGATGAGCAGACCCGTCGCGGGGTCGCGGATCAGACGCGCCTGCCAGAATTCGCACGCGGACTTCATCACGGGATAGATACGCGCGAGATAAGCCTTGTCCAGCGTGTACTGGTAGTGATTCCACAGCGTGCGGCAATACCAGGCACTGGCTGGAGGACTCCAGTCCCAGCCGATAGATCCGTAGATGCCCGTCGAAATAGCCACCGTCCAGCCCGCGACGTTGCCGTTCGAATTGCTGTAATTCACGTTGGCGGCATCGTTGAAATGATTCTTCGTGGACTGGACCCACGAAGGCAATTGCCCGGTGACGTAGTCGACGAACGGTTGCTGACACTCCGGCAACCCGGCCCGGTCGGCGAGCCAGTAGTTCATCTGGATGTTGATGTCGGTGTGGTAGTCGGCCATCCACGGCGGGTTGTTCGTTGTACTCCACAGGCCCTGCAGATTCGCCGGCATCGGGCCACGCGACGACGAGATCGTGAGGTAGCGCCCAAACTGCACGTACATCGCCTCGAGTTCGGGGTCGGCCACGTTGGGATTCACTTGCCGTGCGAGTAGCCGCTCCGGGATCGTCAGCGCTCGTTGCTCGTCGCTTGAGCGGCCGAGATCGATGTCCATGCGCCCGAAGAGCGCGCGATAGTCCCGTATGTGGCGATCGAGCAGATCGCTGTAGCGCCAGGACACGGCGCTCTGCACGTCCGCGATCACTGCGTCGCGCGGATTGATACCCGTCAGATAGTTTTCGACATAGCGCCCGTTGTAGTCGGTGCGCGCTGCAATGATGATCGTGAGCGCCGGACAACCCTGCAGCGTGATCTGCGCAGTAGACGAGCTGAGCGAAGCGACGCCTGCATCCGGAACGACCATCATGTAGGTCGAGTACAGCTCTCCGCTGCCGCTTACCGAGCCCGAGAACGACAGCGCACGATTCGATTCGCCGATGGTTTGCGTGCCCTGTCCGTCGGTCAGCGACACGGTGCCGTTATAGCTGCCGCCATCGGAGGTGAGCCGCACGACGATCACGTTGTCGGGGAAGCTGCTGAAAATCTCGCGCCGATAGGTCTTGGCCCCGACTCGGTACTGCGTGCGCACGACCGAGTTGCTGATGTCGAGCGAGCGCTGGTAGTTCGTGGCGCCGGCGTGAGCGGGCAGATCGATGTAGAGCTTGCCGAGTGTCAGGTAGGTACCCATCCCTGTCGTCGTGTAGGCCAGATCGACGACGTCCTTGCTGCCCGACCACAGCGTGATTTCATTCAGATAGAGCGCTTCGTGATCGCTCGCGCCGCCGGCCATCGCGCCGAGACGCCCATTGCCGACCGGCAGACCCTGAAACTGGATCAAAGACTCGACGGCAGGCGACTCGTACTGGAACAGCAGCGCCTGATTGGCGGGAACGAACGCAGAATTCGCCTGCGCCGCCGCGTTGACTGAATCAAAAGTTTGGGATGAACCTGAGGAGGGATCGCCGGTCGCGCCGGGCGAGGAACTGGTTGCAGCTCCGGCACGTGCCGCAACGGGGAGGATGGCAGCTGCACTGCCCAACTTCAGCAGCTTGCGACGTTTTTGATTAACGGAAATCTTCATCGTGTCTCCTGCTAGAGATTTATGCGGAATCCACCTATGAATACTTAATTTAAATATGCACTCGTAAGATTTGGTAAGACAATTAGGTGATTCCCCTAGTACGGCATCGCAGATAGTGGGATGGATCGACATCGTCTCGGGTGATACAGGTGGATTTCAGCTCTCAAATAAATCAGGAAACCTTAGTTTCCAGTTTGCAGATTTTCATGTCGACATGGATACCTTCATATAGCCTGCCCAGAGGTCTTCGATGCGCCAAAGCACTGCCCCACGGCGCGCATCTACGCAGGCCTCGTCTATCTCACAGGATATCTAATTATATTGAGGATTTTCTTGGCGCATGAATGGCGCCATGCGGTGTTCACATTAACCGCTGTGGCAAACGCGCAGGCAAGCGATGCAAACACTGGATAACTCTCAACGAGTCTGTCATAAGAAGCCGGTGCCTGTCTTTCAATGATGATCAGTCGCAACGGGCGCACCCGGCGCCCATTCCGTTTTCCCAATCTTCCATCGGTCGATCATTCGGATGCTCGAACACCGCCATCATGGTGTCGCTCATCGGCATGTCGAGGTTGGTTCCATCAACGTAAACCAAGCACACCCCGCGATTCTCGTGGCGGTTCACAGCCAGTGGAAGACGATCGCTGGTCGACTCGATGAGCTTTAGCTTAGTACTACAGCCGTAGATTTCTTACTATACTTCTAATATCTAGTATTCCTATATGAACGAACTATGCATTCAACTGCAAAGGCGTGGGAACGTGAACTGGAAGCACTGCACGAGCGGCTCGGAGATCTGTTCAGGCGGCCCGAGCCCCGACAGCGGTCGCTCGCGTACCTGAAGGGCTTGCTGGGCACAGTCGAGCGCAAGAACGGCTGGCAACTCGCCGAATGGATTGGCGAAGCGACACCCGACGGCGTGCAGCACCTGCTGGAGCGGGCGCAGTGGGATGCTGATGCCGCACGCGATGTGCTGCGCAGCTATGTCGCGGAACAACTTGGCGAGCGTGACGCGGTGCTCATCGTGGATGAGACCGGTTTCGTCAAGAAGGGGCAGCACTCGGCCGGTGTGCACCGCCAGTACAGTGGCACGGCAGGCCGTATCGAGAACAGTCAGATCGGCGTGTTTCTTTGCTATGCCGGTCGTCGCGGTAGCGCGTTTATTGACCGCGAGTTGTATGTGCCCAAGGCGTGGACCGACGACCGTGTGCGCTGCGAGGCAGCTGGCATCCCCGGCTCCGTGTAGTTTGCGACGAAGCCGCTACTCGCGCGCAGCATGCTCGAGCGGGCGCTGAACGCAGGTGTGCCGTGTGGCTGGGTCACGGGTGACGAAGTCTACAGCGACCGTCACCTGCGGCTGTGGCTCGAATCGCGTGGCCAGCCTTTCGTGCTGGCCGTTGCGAAGAACGAACCCCTGTGGTGGCATGGTCCAGATTACGTGCGGGCAGACCGCATCGCCGAGGCCCTGCCAGTGCGTGCATGGCGACGCCTGTCAGCGGGTGCCGGAGCCAAAGGCGAGCGCCTGTATGACTGGGCGCTGACCCCGCTCTGGCGTCTCCAGATCACCGCAGAAGAGCGCCGTTTCGGGCATTACCTGCTGGTGCGACGCAGCCTGGGTGAGCAGCGCGAGCATGCGTATTACGTCGTATATCCCCCGCGCAGCAAAGCCACGCGGCAAACCCTGGTGAACGTCGCTGGCCGCAGGTGGGAGATCGAAACCGGCTTTGAGGCGACCAAAGGCGAATGCGGGCTCGATCAATACGAGGTACGCCGATGGCAGGGCTGGTACCGCCACATCACGCTGGCGTTGCTGGGTCATGCCGCGCTCGTCACCTTGCGGGTGCGGGGCAAAAAAACACCTGAAGATGGGAAGGTACGCAGCCGCGTCGTCGGTAGTGGCACTGCTGGGCGCGGTACTGGTGCCTGCGCCGCCATGCCGACCAGGACAACACGTATTCGATGGAGTGAGCGCCGCGTCATAGGAGGCGACACATCACAGCCGGCGGATCTCCTGCACACTGAGTGGCACCGACTAAGGATGGTCTGAATAACGCATTTTGAGAGCAACTGGTCGCCACATTCGAAATCGGTGGACCTCAAGAGGTCGTTTCGGCAGGGCGCGCGATGGTTGTGGAAACGAAAATCCACCCTGATATTCGTCGGTCGCCGCTTTCGCGGGCCCTGCCGCTCAAGCGTCTAGCAACTTGCGACGCGCCATCCAGCGATTCGAGAGCACGAACAGCGTTGTCAGTTGAGCGGTGTTCTTCTTCAAGCCGCGATAGCGAACCTTGACGAAACCAAACTGCCGCTTGATCACGCGAAACGGATGCTCGACTTTCGCCCGGATACTTGCCTTGAGGTATTCGATTTCATCAAGGATTGCGTCAAGTGTGTCGCTCCTGTCCAGCGCGGCGCGCTTGCCCGGGCGCATCGCTATGTGCCACTTCACCGCCTGCGCGTTCGGGCGCCTGTCCGCGCCTCTACAGCCAGCGTCCCCATATACACCGGTTTCCTCCCCGTGCAGTAGCGAGTTCGCCTCGACGACGTCATGGACGTTCGCCGCTGTTCCTTTAACCGTGTGTACCAGTGTCGAGGCAGCGTCAGCTCCCAGGTGGGCCTTCATGCCGAAGTACCACTGGTTTCCCTTCTTTGTTTGACGCATCTCGGGGTCCCGCTCACCGCCAACGTTTTTGGTCGAGTTCGGTGCCGCGATCAGCGTGGCATCCACTACGGTACCCGCCTTGAGCAGCAGCTCCTTGTCGCGCAACAACGTGTTGACCGTCTCCAGTATCTCGCCGGCAAGCTCACGCTTCTCGAGCAGATGCCGCAACCGCAGGATCGTGCTCTCGTCCAGCAAAAAAACCAAACCTTCAAGCCGCACTAAGCAACTCTTCAACCGAACCGCCCACCTGCCCATCCCGCGCAGCGAACGCCTCGCCAATCATAAGAAGACTAGGCTGCGAACCATCAAGCCACTGCTGGGCCTCACCGCAGGCGAGACCCGAAAGCGTGAGTGTGAGCATGCGCTCACGAGGCGTACTACAGGCTTCGACGATCGCCACGGGAGTAAGACCATCGCGCCCAGCATCAATAAGCTGCTGTGCAATTTCAGGCCCACTATCCCGCCCCATATAAAACACGAGCGAATCCGCGTTGACCTGCTCACGAATAGCCTCGGTATCAACTGCCCGGCTATGGGTAGCCAACGCAACACTCCGGGACACCCCACGCAGGGTCAAAGACCGCTTGAGAGACGCAGCACTAGCCAGCGCAGCCGTAATGCCAGGCACAACCTCATACTCAATCCCGGCAGCCTCGAGCGCGCGCATCTCCTCATCGGCACGCCCAAACAGCATCGGATCGCCGCCCTTCAGGCGAACAACCACAGCATGATCCTGCGCCGCATCGACAATCTGCTTGTTGATGAACTGCTGCGCAGTAGAAAGCTGCCCACACCGCTTACCCACCGCAATCTTGCGCGCATGCGGCGCGTAATCGAGCATCGCGGGTTCGACCAGCGCGTCGTGCAGCACCACATCGGCCATCCCTAGCAGCCGCGCGCCGCGCACCGTGATGAGATCTGCGGCCCCTGGCCCAGCACCGATCAAATACACCTTACCCATTTGCCTTAACCCCATTCATCCGGCCCGAGCAAAAACCCAATACCGCGACGGCGCGTCAGTCACCCACTCAGTCGATCAGGCAGAAAACGCCCGAATCATCCCGGCCGCAACCGTGTGATGCGTCGCTTCGTCAATCAGCACGAATGCACCGGTACCCTGATGCGAGTCATACACGTCGCACACCAGCGGCTTTTGCAGCGTCAGCGCCACCCGCCCGATGTCGTTCATCGTCAGATCCTGACGGTCGGTCGCGTGCGACAGCGTATGCACGTCCAGCACCTGCCTGATCGCTCCAATGCGTGCGAACACGGTATTGGTGGTCTGCTTCAGCAGATACTTGCGCTGCGTCGAAAGCGGCGTGTCATCGAACCAGCACAGGTCGGCTTCGAGCTTCTTCGCCGGTTCCGGCGCCTCTGCGCGCAGCACGAACGTATCGCCGCGCGACACGTCGACATCTTCCGCCAGCCGGATCGTCACCGTTTGCCCCGCGAACGCGCGGTCCACCTGCGCCGTGCCGCCCGGCACCGGCGCGATGATTTCCGCTACCGTCGCTTCGCGGTTCGCCGGCAGCACGACGATCGTGTCGCCCAGCTTCACTTCACCTGCTTCGATACGGCCCATGTAGCCGCGGAAATCGTCGGCCTGGCTGCCGTCCTGACGCGCCACCCATTGCACCGGGAAACGCAGCGCCTGACCCGTCGGAATGTCGACCGGCAACGCTTCAAGCAGGTCCAGCAGCGGCTCGCCTGCGTACCAGGGCATGCGTTCGCTGGCCGTGACGATGTTATCGCCCTTGAGGGCCGACACCGGCACGAAGCGCACATCGCTCAAGCCCAGTTGGCGCGCAAGTTCAACGTACGCGTCGCGGATCTCGTTGAAGCGCGTTTCGCTGTAGTCGACCAGATCCATCTTGTTGATCGCCACGATCGCGTGCTGCAAACCCAGCAGCTTGACGATCGCGCTATGGCGCTTGGTCTGCGGCAGCAGTTGTGCCACGCCGTTTTCGAACGTGACGCGCGTGGCGTCGACCAGAATGATCGCAGCATGCGCCGTCGACGCACCCGTCACCATGTTGCGCGTGTACTGCTCGTGTCCCGGTGTATCGGCGATGATGAACTTGCGCTTCGCGGTCGCGAAGTAACGGTAGGCGACATCGATCGTGATGCCCTGCTCGCGTTCGGCTTCGAGGCCGTCGGTCAGCAGCGACAGATCGATTTCGTCGCCCACGGTACGCTTGTTCTTCGCGCGCGACAGCGCCGAAAGTTGATCGCTCAAAACAGCCTTGCTGTCGTACAGCAGACGTCCGATCAGCGTGCTCTTGCCGTCGTCGACGCTACCCGCAGTAATGAAACGCAGCACGCCGAGGTCTTCCGGTTGATGAATGCTCATGATTTTCCTACCCTCGTGTGCTTAGAAATAACCTTGCTTCTTACGCTGTTCCATCGCGGCTTCGGATACCTGATCGTCCATCCGCGTCGCGCCGCGTTCCGTGATTTCGGTCACGGCCGTTTCGGCGATGATCTTCTCGAGATCGTCGGCGTCGCTTTCCACCGGGCACGTGCAGCTGATGTCGCCCACGGTGCGGAAGCGCACCAGTGCCGTTTCGCTGGTCTCGCCTTCACGCATCGGCGTGAGCGGCGTGACCGGTACCAGCAGCCCGTTACGGCGCACGATTTCGCGTTGATGCGCGTAATAGATCGACGGCAGTTCGAGCTGTTCGCGGGCAATGTATTGCCACACGTCGAGCTCGGTCCAGTTCGAAATCGGGAACACGCGCAGGTGCTCGCCGTTGTGCAGCCGCGCGTTGTACAGGCTCCACAGTTCCGGACGCTGGGCCTTCGGATCCCATTGGCCGAATTCGTCGCGAAACGAGAAAATCCGCTCTTTGGCACGGGCCTTTTCTTCGTCGCGGCGCGCGCCGCCGATCAGCGCGGTGTATTCATGTTCGGCAATTGTCTCGAGCAACGTGACGGCTTGCGCGGCATTGCGCGAGTCCGTTTCGCGGCGCAGGCGCACGGTGCCGCGCCTGATCGAATCTTCGACATGGCCGACCACCAGTTCCGCGCCGATTTCCTTCGCGCGGCGGTCGCGGAAGTCGATCACTTCGTCATAGTTATGGCCCGTGTCGATATGCACGAGCGGGAACGGCAGCACAGTCTTGCGGTTCGCGCCGAGGCCGAACGCCTTCAGCGCCAGATGCAGCACGACGACCGAATCCTTGCCGCCCGAGAACAGCAGCGCGGGCTTGCTGCATTCGGCAACCAGTTCGCGCAGGATGTGAATCGATTCGGCTTCGAGCCAGTCGAGGTGATCCATCCGGTTCGCCGTATTGGTGAGCGGTGCGTTGACAGTGGAATCGAGCGTGGTGCTCATGTTTGGGTCCTTCGTTGATTCGCGTCGCGAGCGGTTGCTCGCGTCACGGAAAATTTTCTATCGAGATCTGCTGCGGCGTTCAGGCCGAGGTGTTTTCGGTGCTGACTGCGATCGGAATCGTGGTGATGTGCAAGCCGCATTCCTTCGTATCGCGCGACTCCCACCACCAGCGCCCTGCCCGGCTATCTTCACCGGGACGGATCGCACGCGTACACGGCTCACACCCGATGCTCGGATAACCGCGCGCATGCAGCGGATTGACCGGCACGTCGAAGGCCGTCAGGTACGCCCACACGTCGGCTTCGGTCCAGTCGGTGAGCGGATTGAACTTGGCGATATTGCGCGCGGCGTCGTGCTCTTCCTCATGCAGTTCGGCACGCGTGACCGACTGTTCGCGGCGCTGCCCGGTCACCCAGGCGCTAACGTCTGAGAGCGCGCGGTTCAGCGGCTCGACCTTGCGAATCTCGCAGCAGCGCTTGCGCAGGTCGACGCTGTCGTAGAACGCATTCAGGCCATGCGAGCCAACGTATTCCTCAACCGCTGCCGCTTGCGGATGAAACTGTTCGATCTCGTAGCCGTAGCGATCGCGCACACGGTCGAGCATGCCGAGCGTTTCCGCATGCAGGCGGGCGGTGTTCAGCGAAAAGATGCCGATCTTCACGTTGCGCGACAGGATCGCGTGCGTAAGCAGCATGTCTTCCGCCGCGAGACTGCTGGCGAGCTTCACCTTCTCGTGACGTGCCGCGATCGAATCGAGCAGCGCATTCAGGCGCTCGATCTTCGCAGCCAGTTCCGGCTTGATGTCGTAACCGGTGCTCATGCCGAGGCCTTTTGTGCAGTCGCAGCGCCAGCCGCTTCGCGGCGGCGGAACAGCGGCGACGGGTTATCGACCGCGCCCTGATACTGCACGGTGAATTCGTCGAACGCTTTCAGCGCGTCGTGGATGTCCTTGTCGGCGCGCACGGCGTACGCATCGAAGCCGCAGCGGAAC
>DASZIR010000117.1:0-45070 GCA_035948995.1 Paraburkholderia sp.
GGGCGCGCGGTGCAAAGCCGCGGCAAGCGCAATCCCCGCGGCGTGAAGCGAAAGATGTCGAATTTCCGGATCCGGCGACGATGGGAGCCGCTGAATCATCGAATAGCGCCCAAAGTGGTCATCAAGTGAACAGTATTGCGCCTAGGCCCATCTGCAGCTGATTTCCTGGCGAAATTTCACATTGTGAAATCTGCGCTGCGTTCTTTTTTGTGCGAAATGTGGTCCGTGCCGAAAGTGCAGGCTTATTTGTGCGCCCACACTATCGACCCCACTCATAGTAGTGGCTTCGCCTATATCGCAAAACCCCGATATATGATTCGTCCCGTAGCGATGCAGATGTCCGCGGAAATCCGTGTCCCATCTGTCCGCCATCCATGAACTCGAAACCAGCCCGATGACGATCGATATCGACGCGATCCACAAAGCGCTGGCCAATCCAGTACGCCGCGAGATTCTCGCGTGGCTGCGGGAACCGTACGCGCACTTTGCCGATCAGGAGTTTCCGCTCGACCACGGCGTGTGCGCCGGCAAGATCGACGCGCGCTGCGGCCTGTCGCAGTCAACGGTGTCCGCGCACCTGGCCGCCTTGCAGCGCGCCGACCTCGTCACATCGAAACGCGTCGGCCAGTGGGTGTTTTTCAAGCGCAACGAACCCGTCATCCAGGCGTTTCTCGAGCACATGAACACGGACCTCTGACGCTTGCGTCTGCCTCGCCGCGCTTCTTTCATCACGCTGTTCTCATCATCGCGGGCACTGTGCCCGCCAGGAAAGGTGACCTCTTATGCCGACTCTTTTTGACCCGCTTCAGATTGGCGACCTCTCGTTGCCGAACCGCATCATCATGGCGCCGCTGACCCGCCAGCGCGCTGGCGACATCCGCGTGCCCAACGCGCTGATGGCGAAGTACTACGCCGAGCGCGCCTCCGCCGGGCTGATCATCAGCGAAGCCACCTCGGTCACGCCGCAGGGCATCGGCTATGCCGCGACGCCAGGCATCTGGTCGCAGGAGCAGGTCGAGGGCTGGAAGCTTGTCACCAGCGCGGTCCATGCCGCCGGCGGCAAGATCTTCCTGCAACTGTGGCACGTCGGCCGCGTCTCGGACCCGATCTTCCTGAACGGCGAGCTGCCGGTTGCCCCTAGCGCGGTCGCGCCGCAAGGGCATGTGAGCCTCGTGCGTCCGCAGCGCGCCTTTGTGACGCCGCGCGCGCTGGATCTGGCCGAGATTCCGGGCATTGTGAACGCGTACCGCAAGGGGGCGGAACATGCCAGGGCAGCGGGCTTCGACGGCGTGGAAGTGCACGGCGCGAACGGCTATCTGCTCGACCAGTTCCTGCAGGACAGCACGAACCATCGCAGCGACGCGTATGGCGGCTCGATCGAAAACCGCGCCCGCCTGCTGCTCGAAGTGACCGATGCGTGTATCGAGGTGTGGGGCGCGAACCGCGTCGGCATGCACCTCGCCCCGCGCGGCGACGCGCATACGATGGGCGACTCCGATGCGGCAGCGACCTTCGGCTATGTGGCACGCGAGCTCGGCAAGCGCAAGATCGCCTTTATCGCCGCGCGTGAAGCGCTGGGCGACAATCGCCTCGGCCCGCAGCTGAAGGCAGCGTTCGGCGGCCCGTATATCGCCAACGAGAAGTTCACAAAGGAATCGGCACAGCACATTCTCGATGCGGGAGAAGCCGACGCCGTGGCCTGGGGCCAGCTGTTCATTGCGAACCCGGATCTGCCGCGCCGCTTCGAACTTGACGCACCGTTGAACCAGCCGAATCCTTCGACGTACTACGCCGAAGGTGAAACCGGCTACACCGACTATCCGGTGCTGGAAACGGTGGAATAAGCGCGCGTCAGCAACGAGTGGAAAGCAAGACGCGGCGGGCCCGACTGACGTGATATCCGGTCGGGCCCGCCGCGTTTTACCCACCCACTTCCACGACCTCGCGGCACATGAACACCCGCCTCGATTCATCGAGCCCACGCGCGATATGGGCGGCGCGAAGCGCGCGCAACCTGGCGTCAAGGCGATCGCCGTCCATCACACGAAAGCCTAGGCGCTGGTAGTACGGCGCATTCCACGGCACGTCGCGAAACGTCGACAGCACCAGTTCCTGTGCCCCCCGTTCGCGCGCGAGGACGGCTACCTGTTCGATCAACGCCGCACCGATGCGTTGTCCGGCCCACGCGTTCAGTACATCGAGCTCCTCGATATAGAAACGCTTCGCGAGCGGCACGAACATCACAAACGCGACGCAGCCAGCCTTATCGTCCACCGCGACGATAATCTCGGACGCCTCGATTTTGCGGCGTACGAAGTCGGCGTTCATCGGCTGGGCGTCAGCGATACCCGTCATGCCGATACTCGCGAAGCGCTGCGCCGCGTCATATTCGATCGTCCGCACGGCCTCGGCCTCGTCCGGCACGGCCATGCGAAAAGTAACGGCAAAAGAATCCTTCATAAGCGTCAGGTGCAGTGGATAATATTCGCGCCGCGCGTCACGAGACGCTTGCGGTCACCATCACAGGAACATGCACAGCTTCGCCCTGCCTCGAATATTGACACCCCCGCCGCGAAACGAACAGGCGCGGGGTCCGCTTTCCGGCAGGCAACGGTACGGCGCAGGGATATCGCGCATAGAAAAAGCCATACCCGCGCGCCCTGTGCGGGACTACACTCCTGAGACCTGAACCTTTTCGACACAAGATGGACCTGATGCACGTTTTGCAGGTTGCCCTGCACTTCGATCGAAACCTGGGCGGCCTGATCTCGCAATACGGCACCGCCGTCTATGCAATGCTGTTTGCCGTCGTGTTTGTCGAGATCGGCTTCCTGCCATTGTTCTTTCTGCCGGGCGATCCGTTGATCTTCATTTGTGGCGCCTTTGCCGCCACCGGCGCCCTCAACGTCTGGCTGGTGATTCCGGTGCTGTTCGCCGCGACCGTGGCCGGCAGCATCGTCGACTTTCTGATCGGCCGTGCGATCGGCGAGAAAGTCTATACCGCCGACTATCGCTGGCTCGACAAGCATGCCTTGCAGAAGGCTCACGCATTCTACGAAGCACGCGGCGGCCTCACTTTCCTGCTGTCGCCGTTCATCGCCGTCGTGCGCACCTTCGCGCCATTCGTTGCGGGCGTCTCGCGGATGACATTCGCACGCTTCGTGTCGTTCGTGGTCGCAGGTGCGGCGCTCTGGATCGTCTCGCTGGTGGCCGCCGGCTATCTGTTCGGCAACGTGCCGGTGGTGCGCGATCACATGAGTTCGATCGTGCTGCTGGGCGTTGGGCTCGGCGTCGGTTCGCTGCTGGTGAGCAGCCTCTGGCGTTTCGTCAGCAAACGCCGGCAGCGGGCCTGAGCTGACGCTGCACGGTTCGCTCGTCAGCGCGTTTCATTTCAAGAAGCCGCAACAGCCTACCGTCATGCCAACGTCGCCACAATCAACGCGGCGCCGCCTATCGCGACCACATCTTCAACGAGGGCCGCGGGCAAATCCCGCCCCATCGCGGCGGCAAGCCACGCCCTGACTCTCGCGCCACCCAAGGTGCCGATCGCCGCACCGATCACCCCCGCCAGCAGCCCCGCGAGAGTCGCATTGTGCGGCGCACCGGCCGCGGCCCCGCATAGGCCGCCGCTGACCAGACGCGTTCCGAACTGAATCGGCACCGTGCGGCTCGGCGTCTTCGGCAACTGATCGGTGATCAGTTCGCCGATTGCGAGCACGGTGAGTATGTATGGCGTCAGAGTGAAGCCCAGAAACGCCAGCGGTGTGTTCTGCAGAGGCAACCACCCCAGATGCGCTGCCCAGCTTACCGCTGCAGGCGCGGTCATCGCGCGAAGACCAGCCACTATGCCAATCAACAGTGCAAGGAGATAGACCGTCATCGAAGGCTCCAAACCGTGAAGTCAAGAAGCAGGGTTCCCAAGCCGGAATGACCCGGGACAACGCACAACGGACCGTCATGCACGATCGGCCTGAACCTGAAGCGGCTACTGAGGAGAACTGGGTTGCAGCGTAGCGAGGCCGCAACGTCCAGGCAGTGTCGCACACCTCGGGAACGGATGTCTCCAAGTGCATTGCGGCTGGACCACAACCCTCCCCTGCTGCGCTAAGACCCTGGTAGTTTCCCGGCAGCCAGGCAGCAGCGGTGCTATTGTTCAATCCACGCGCCTTCGAAATACCCACCGTCTGATCCGACATGAAGCGCGATTGCCTCTGCTGCTCGCTCTGGAGGTGAACTCAACGGCCCGTGCGATGCCATCGGCCGCCCCGCAGAAAGTCCGAAGGTCCGAAAGTCCGAACGTCCCTTACCCGGCAGGAAGTCTTCCGGCTTGCAGCACCTCGCCTGGGAATGGGGCAGCACCCCTCAACCAAGGAGTCATCATGGCGAAAGTACTCGTTCTCTACTACTCGATGTACGGTCACATTGAAACGATGGCTGAAGCGGTAGCCGAAGGCGCGCGCTCAGTGCCCGGCACCGAGGTAACCATCAAGCGCGTTGCCGAAACGATCCCGCCCGACCAGGTGGCCGCCTACGGCGTCAAGCTCGACCAGAAAGCACCGGTCGCCACCCCCGACGAGCTGGTCAATTTCGACGCCATCATCTTCGGCACGCCGACGCGCTTCGGCAATATGGCCGGGCAGATGCGTACCTTCCTCGATCAGACCGGCGGCCTGTGGATGAAGGGCGCGCTGGTCGGCAAGGTCGGCAGCGTGTTTGCTTCCACGGGCACCCAGCATGGCGGCCAGGAGACCACCATTACGTCGTTCCATAGCACGCTGCTGCACCAGGGCATGGTGATCGTGGGCGTGCCCTATGCGTGCGCAGGACTGGTGAAGATGGATGAGATCACCGGCGGCACGCCCTACGGCGCAACCACGTTGGCCGGAGTCGACGGCAGCCGGCAACCGTCACAAAACGAACTGGAGATCGCCCGTTACCAGGGCAAACACGTCGCGCAAATTGCGTCGAAGCTTGCTGGGTAGCGCCGGCAGCACACCATTGGCAGAAATGTAGAACCGGGCGGCCTTCAGGCAAATGCATCCACGCCTTGCACGAGCCGCCTGGCAAGCCGTGGCTGGCGAAGCTGTTCGAGCCACCATTGCAGCGCGCGCCCTTCCTGATCGCTGCGCCACGCGACGTACAGCACATTGGGTTCGCGCGGATCGGTCGTGGTCTTCTCGACCAGTTCGCCGCGTTTGAGCAACGCCGCCACCCGATGCCGCGGCAACCAGCCCACGCCGAGTCCATCGCGCTGCGCGAGAATCTTGGCGCGCATGGTCGGCACCGCGAGCGAGGCCTGGCCGCCGACGAGCCCATAAGCACGCCCCGCTGTCATGCGTGACGAATCCGCCACGACCACCGCACGGTGCGCCGAGATCGCTTCACGCTTAAGCGGACCTTTAACGGCCGCCAGCGGATGGCGTGGCGAAACGGCAAATACCCATTCCATCACACCGAGTTCGAACCACCGCAAGCCCGGAATGGCCGGCGGCTCGTTGGTCGCGCCCACGATCAGATCAGCCCTGCCATCTCGCAGCGCCTCCCAGGTGCCACTCAGCACCTCATGCGTCAAACGCAGCTTGACGCCAGACTCCAGGGCGTCGAATGCGCGAATCACCGGCATCAGCAATTCGAATTCGAGAATTTCGTCGCTGACGATCCACAAGCGGTCTTCCCAGCCGCTGGCGATCTGCCGCACGCGTTGCGTCATGCGCGCCATGTCCTGCATCAGCCGGCCCGCCTCTTCGGCCAGCAGGTGTCCCGCCGGGGTGAGTTGCAGGCGGTAGCGGCGACGGTCGAACAACAACGCATCGAAGCGTGTCTCGAGTTGCCTTGCCGCATGCGACACAGTCGACGGCGCCTTGCCCAGTTGCGCCGCTGCACGCGACAGGCTGCCGGTTTCGCGAATCGCATCGAGCAAGGCCAGCTCTTCTTCGGACAACATGTGCAACTCCATCGAACGTGTTCATCGGGGAAATCGTACGGCAAAACCAGAGCTTCGGTCCAACATATCTCTACGCAAGCCGAATCTTTTCTGAAACATATCCACGATCCTTGTGGCACACGCTGACATGTGAATCCATCACCGGAGAACGTCATGGGCATTACCGGTAGAACGGTGCGGCATCTCGCGGCCGCACACTGGCTGATGGAAGAGGCCCCCGAGCAGACTATCCCGGCGCCCGTTCAGTTCATCAACGCGCCGTCACCCAGGTAATCCGTTTGCGACCGCAACCGTGCACCATGCGAAGCGTGTCGCCACATGAGGAGCATCGAGATGGGACTTTTAGTAAATGGTCAATGGCAGGACCGCTGGTACGACACGGCATCGACCGGTGGCCGCTTCGTGCGCAAGGATGCCGCGTTCCGCAACTGGGTGACGGCCGACGGCAGTGCCGGCCCGAGCGGCCGCGGCGGCTTCGAGGCTGAAGCCGGCCGCTACCACCTGTACGTGAGCCTCGCCTGCCCGTGGGCGCACCGCACGCTCGTCGTGCGCGCACTCAAGGGCTTGCAAGAGATGATCAGCGTGTCGAGCGTGCATTGGCTGATGCTCGAACACGGCTGGACTTTCGCAGATGGCCCGGGCGTGGTGCCTGACACCATCAACGGTGCGCGCCTGCTGCACCAGGTCTATACGGCGGCCGCTCCGGACTACACGGGCCGCGTCACCGTGCCGGTGCTGTGGGACAAACGGCAGGCGACCATCGTCAGCAACGAGTCGTCGGAAATCATCCGCATGCTGAACTCGGCGTTTGACGGCCTCGGCGCACAACCCGGCGATTTCTTTCCGGCTGCGTTGCGCACGCAGATCGAGGAAATCAACGCGCGCGTCTACGACACGTTGAACAACGGTGTCTACAAAGCCGGCTTCGCGACCACACAGCGTGCCTACGAAGAAGCGGTTACGCCGCTGTTCGAGACGCTCGACTGGCTCGACGCGTGGCTCGCGACGCGCCGCTTTCTGACCGGCGACACGTTCACCGAGGCCGACATCCGTCTGTTCACGACGCTGATCCGCTTCGACGCGGTCTACGTCGGCCACTTCAAGTGCAACCTGCGCCGGATCGCCGACTATCCGAATCTTTCGGCTTACACGCGCGATATCTATCAACTCCCGGATGTGGCCGGAACAGTCAATTTCGAACACATCAAGCGGCACTATTACGAGAGCCATCGCGGGGTCAATCCAACGAGCATCGTGCCGCTTTGCCCAGTGCTCGATTTCGCCGCTCCGCACGATCGCGCGAGGCTCACGCGGTCGGCGCCGCCGCTACCGTCAGCTGCCATGTAGCGGCCCACTGCTGCCCCGAGCGGCGCTAGCCGCGCCAATCCATCCCACGGCGCGCTCCGAGGCACGCGCCACACCAACGATCGGCCACGCACAGTCGTGCGTGGCCGCGACCTGCCTCGTATTATCATCAAGGAAATGCCATGCTCCAGTTTTACTTCCACCCGTCGCCGAATCCGCTGAAAGTCGCGCTCCTGCTCGAAGAACTGCAAACGCCGTTCGAACTCGTAGCCGTCGATACCTTCAAGGGCGAGCAACACCAGCCCGGGTTCCTGAAGATCAATCCGAACGGCAAAGTGCCGGCCATCGTCGATGACGGCATCGCCGTGTTCGATTCGCATGCAATCCTGCTTCATCTCAGCGCGAAGCATGGCAAGTTCGTGCCGGCCGCCGCGTCGCAGCACGCAGAAATGCTGTCGTGGCTGCTGTTCGTCGCGACGGGCCTGTCGCCGTTCTCGGGTCAGGCGGTGCACTTCCAGCACCATGCGCCGGAGCCGCTGCCGTATGCGCGTAACCGCTACCTGAAAGAAGTCGAGCGCCACTACCGCATTCTCGACGCCCGCCTCGCCGGTTCGAAGTATCTGGCCGGCGACAGCTATTCGATCGCCGATATGGCGCTGTGGGGCTGGGCCAATTTCGCCGGCTACATCCTCGGCGAGAAGGGCCTGACCGACTACCCGCACGTCAAGCGTCTGGTAGACGAAATCTCGGCCCGTCCGGCCGCCGCGCGCGCCCAGGCGCTGAAGGAAAAACTCACGCTGAAGGCGGAGTTCGACGAGGAAACCCGTCGCGCACTGTTCCCGCAGAACGCGTCGCTGACAGCGTAAGCAAAATCCGCGCTGGCGGCCTGCGGGCGGCCAGCGCCGAATCCTGAATCGATGACGCGCAACGGCATGATTCGTGCGCGGCAAGCAGCCTGACTCATGTACAAAGCCCACCTCACGCCCCCACCCGCCCGCAATCTGCGGCTCAATAACGTCGCGCTGGCCGTAGGCGACCTGAACGCGATGATCGCGTGGTACGAATCACGACTGGGTTTCGTCGTGACCGAGCGCGGTCACTTCGACGCCGTCGCCGCGGACTACGCCATGCTCGAGGCCGCCGGGATGCGCATCGAGCTGGTGTCGCGCACCGGCGCGGTACCGCGTCCCGTCGACCGTATGCCGGCACCTGACCACTTAAGCGTGCTCGGGTTCAAGGCGCTGGTGTTCGAGACCGATGACCTGGCCGCGACCACCGTTGCGCTGATGGACCATGGAGTGGAGACCGTGTGGGCCGACCAGCCTCTCACAGCGGAGCGGCGCTCGACCATGGTGCGCGACCCGGACGGCAACCTGATTCATATCTTCGGGCCGCTCGTGCGCGGCGTTTGAATTGCCGCCGGCGGCTACCGTCAGCGGTTGCCACCGGTACCCTGAAAATTCCCAAAATTGGCTATTTCAGAAAGCCATTGACGCGCCTAATCTTCCTCCTGTCGCGCAATGAAGCGCATCAACTTGAACGGAGGAATGAACCATGGAATCCCGTCTCGACTTTTACAAAGCCAACCCGCACGCGATCAAGGCCCTGCTGGCACTCGAAGAGCGTATCGGCAAGAGCAGCATCGAAAAATCGCTGGCTGAACTGGTGCGCCTGCGTGCCTCGCAGATCAACGGCTGCGCGTTCTGCGTCGACATGCATACGACCGATGCGCGCAAGGGCGGCGAAACGGAGCGCCGGCTTGCGACCGTGGTGGTATGGCGCGAAACCCCGTTCTTCACGGACCGCGAACGTGCCGCACTCGAATGGACCGAGGCGGTCACGCTGGTGTCCGAAGCGCACGTGCCCGACGCCGTCTGGGAAGCCGTCAAGCCGCATTTCAGCGACGAGGAACTGGTCGACCTGACCTTGCTGATCTCTGCGATCAATAGCTGGAACCGCTTCGCGATTGCTTTTCGCAAGATGCCGGCTTAAGACTGGCCCTGAACGCGTGCAATCGGCCCGCACCTTGTGAGGTGCGGGCCGGTGCAGCATCTGCGTCGCCGCAGCTATTCCACTTTGCCGAAAAGTCGCACGAGGGTGCTGTGGCGCTTACCTGCGCATCGCCTCAGAGCTGACTCATGCCGCCGTCGGCAATGATTTCCGTGCCCACGATAAACGCCGATTCCGGCGCGGAGAGATGCAGCACGGTGGCGGCGATTTCCTCAGGTGTGCCGAAGCGGCCAAGAGGAACCTGGCTCAGAATCTGCGCGGCCGTCGCTTCGAGCGTTGCCGCGTCCATCCCAAGCTTGCCATAGAGCGGCGTCTGCACCGGCCCCGGGCTGACCACATTCACGCGTACGCCACGCGGCAAAAGCTCCGCTGAAAGTGTCTTTGCCAGCGAGATCACCGCCGCCTTGCTGGCCGCATAGACCGATGAGCCCGGCATGCCGATATGCGCGTTGATCGAGCCGTTGATGACGATCGATGCACCCTTGTTCAGCAACGACAGCAGCGACTGGATCTGGAAATAGGCGCCCTTCACGTTGGTGTTGAAGCTCAGGTCCCAGAGCGCTTCGTCTACATCCGTGAACGGCGCGAACTTTGCAGCGCCCGCGTTGATAAACACGGCATCGAGCCGGATGTTCGCGTCAGAGACAGCGCGGGCCAGTTCTCGCGCCGCAGCAACCGAGCCGGCATCGTTGCGCACCACTAGCGCGTCAGTGCCGAGCACGCGCTGTGCATCTTCGAGCGCGGCCACGTCACGGCCGGTGACGACGACGCGCGCCCCCTCGGCCGCGAAGGCCCTGGCAGTTGCAAGACCAATACCACTGCTGCCGCCAGTGACGAGTACGGATTTACCTTGAAAGCGAGTCATGATCTTCTCCAGTGAGTTCGGTGGGTTACCGTGAGTTCATGATGCGCTGGCACCTTGCAATTGCCGTACGACGTTTGCGACGCAATCGTTCGAAATTATCGAACATGTTTTGGGCGGATGCCATGGGGAATTGCGGCCAAATCACCCTACATGCCGGTTTTCCAACGCGCAGATGTTCGAAGGTGAAAACCGGCTCACTTCAAGCCGAGGCGCTTCGCCAGGCGGTTGAGGTTGGCGCGATCGAGGCCGAGCTCGCGCGCGGCGGCCGCCCAGTTCTCGTTGTGGCGTGCCAGTGTATCGACAACGATAGCTCGCTCGAACACCGTGACGGCGCTGCGAAAATCCATCCCGACGATCTGCGGCGCGGCGGCGTCCGCCATCGCACCGGCGTGCTCGACCGCGGTCCCGGACAACGCGAAATCCGCTGCGGTTAACGTGAGGATGCGGCGGCGCTCGCGATTGGCTGCCAGCGCCTTGAGCGCACTTCGTCCAATCAGGTGCTCGAGCTCGCGCACATTGCCAGGCCACGGGTAGCGCAGCAGCGCGGCTTGCGCGTCAGCCGCCAGACGCATGCTCAGCAGGCCGAGCCGCGAGCGGTTCTCCTCGAGGAAAAAACCCGCCAGCAGCAGCACGTCACGGCCCCGCTCACGCAGCGGCGGCACGCGTAACGGATACACGCTAAGGCGATGATAGAAGTCCGCACGAAAGCGGCCGGCCCGCACCTCTTCGGCAAGATCGCGATTGGTCGCCGCGATCAGCCTCACATCGACCCTATGTTCAAGGTCCGAGCCAATGCGCTGCAACTGACCGTTCTGCAACACACGCAGAAGCTTCGCCTGCACGGCGGGCGGCAGTTCGCCGACCTCGTCCAGAAACAGGGTGCCGCCGTCGGCGAGTTCGAATTTGCCGCGCCGATCCGCTGACGCGCCTGAGAACGCGCCCCGCAGATGGCCGAACAGTTCGCTTTCGACCAGCGTGTCCGGCAGCGCCGCGCAGTTCAAACTGACCAGCGGCTTGCTGGCGCGCGACGACAGCGCATGAATCGCGTTGGCCACCAACTCCTTGCCGACACCCGTCTCGCCCGTGATCAGCACAGTCAGGTCGCTGCCGGCGACGACTTCAATTTCTTCGAGCAGATGTTTATGAGGCTCGCTGCTGCCGACCATTTCGCGGCGGCTCTGCCCGCTCGCCTGCCGGTACGCGTCCGCGCGGCGCCGTTCTTCTTCACTCGTGCGTGCAAGCGTGTCGATGCGCTCGACGATGCTGACCGTCGCAGCGGCGAGGCTCAGGAAAGCCTGCAGCGAGGCCATGTCGACGGCGTCGAAGCGCGCCGGATCCAAGGCATCGAGTGTGAGCAGACCCCATGGCCGGCCGCCGATGAAAAGCGGACACCCGAGGCAGTCGTGTACCACGAGTTGCCCTGCCACACCTTGCACCAGTCCGTCGTATGGGTCCGGCAAATCCGAATCGGCCGCGAAACGGGTCGGCTCCGGGCGCGACAGCAGTTGCGCGAAGCGCGGATGCTCGCTCACGCGAAAGCGCCGTCCTAACGTGTCGCTGCTCAAACCGTCGATAGCGAGCGGCACCAGCGTGTCGCCCTCCAGACGCAACAACGCTGCCGCGTCGCCGGGAAAGAGCGCACGCAGGCTGCTCAGCAAGCGGCGATAGCGCTCGCTGTCGGACAGGTCGCGCGAGAGGTCCTGCATCAGCGGCGTTAGCGCGTCAAGCAAGGCTCGCGCAGTCATTCCGACCTCTGATGCAGTCGATCTGACTAGAGTCGAATGGACCATTCTAAATTTTAAATAATTGATTTAAATGAATTTTACACCTGGCACGAAACATGGATAGAGAGAGCCGGCAGCCACCAGTGGCTGAACTTCAACCCACACAAGGATCCTGCACCATGCTTTCTGCCGAACACCGCGCCATCGTCAAGGCAACTGTTCCTCTCCTCGAAAGCGGCGGCGAAGCGCTGACCACGCGCTTCTACAAGCTGCTCTTGAGCGAACATCCCGAAGTCCGCCCGCTGTTCAACCAGGCGAATCAGGCAAACGGCGCGCAGCCGCGCGCGCTCGCCAACAGCGTATTGATGTACGCGCGCCATATCGACCAGCTCGAACAGCTCGGCGGCCTCGTCTCGCAGATCATCAACAAGCACGTCGCACTGAACATCCTGCCCGAGCATTACCCGATCGTCGGACAGTGCCTGCTTCGAGCCATCCGCGAAGTACTCGGCGCAGAGATCGCCACTGACGCCGTGATCGAAGCGTGGGCCGCCGCGTATCAGCAGCTCGCCGATCTGTTGATCGGCCTCGAAGAGAAGATGTACGCCGAGCGCGCCGCCGCGCCGGGCGGATGGCGCGGCACGCGTCTGTTCCGGGTCGCGCGCAAGGTCAGGGAGAGCGAGGAGATCACGTCGTTCTACCTGCGCCCCGTCGATGGCGGCGAGTTGCTGGCGTTTCATCCGGGGCAATACATCGGCGTGCGGCTGCACGTCGACGGTGAGGAGGTGCGCCGCAACTATTCGCTGTCGGCGGCGCCCAACGGGCACGAGTATCGTATCAGCGTGAAGCGCGAGCCGAACGGCAAGGTGTCGAACCATTTGCACGTGAATGTCAACGAAGGCGATACGCTCGACCTGTTTGCACCCGCTGGCGATTTCAAGCTCGAACACAACGACAAACCGCTCGTGCTGATCAGCGGCGGCGTCGGCATCACGCCCACGCTCGCGATGCTGCAGGCCGCGCTCGCCACCGATCGTCCGGTTCACTTCATTCATTCGACGCGTCATGGCGGCGTACATGCGTTCCGCAACACGATCGACGAACTTGCCGCACGTCATCCGCAACTCAAGCGCTTCTATTGCTATGAGCAGCGCCGCGCCGGCGATCCGGACGCACACGGCATCGGCTATCTCGATGAGGCACGACTCGATGAATGGCTGCCTGAAACGCGGGACGTCGACGTCTACTTCCTCGGACCGACTGCGTTTATGAAGGCCGTGAAGAAGCACCTGAAGGCGGTGGGCGTGCCGGAATCGCAAAGCCGCTACGAGTTCTTCGGTCCGGCCGCAGCACTCCAATAAAACCTGCATAGACGAGCCGCAATGTGCGGCATCGAATTCGTCGGGCGAACAGGCCGCATCATTTCGCATCTTGCCAGGCGGCGGTCGGTCTCGTTCATTCGCCTTGCACATTGACCTCACACGGCGTGACACCCCCCTGTCACGCCGCTGACACAGAGTTGTCTGGCTTCAGCGTGAACGATGCAAGCCAGATCGTCTGATCGAGCCATTTCACAATAATTAACTTGGGTTGCCGTTTTAGATCACGCAGACTGAACAAACAGCACAGTCCGATGACGGAGAAACTCATGAACCTCGAAGAGGCATGGCACGAGCAGGTCCGCCACGCGCACGATGCCGTCGCACGTGCGCAACGCGCGCCAGCATTGCACGCGCAGAGGGCGTGGCTAGCGCAGCGTGCGATGCAGGTGTCGATCTGCATGGTCTGCGTCTGGGCGATAGTGGAAACGCCGTGGGAATGGGACCCGGCCGATGGCCTGCCGCGGTTCATCGCATTGATGCTGGCCAAATGCTTGCTGTTAGGTGCCGGTGCGGCCGCGTTTTTCGGCGTACGCTACGCCCGTCCGTTTTTCGTTTTTCTCTGCGCAGCCAGTGTGTTCGCGCTCGCATCGGCGTTGCCAATCGAATACGCTATCTCGCGCGAACTGTTCACGCTCTCGCTGATCGAGTGGGTGTTCAAAACGGCCCTCGTCGTGAGCTATGTGATCTGGACCATCAAGAGCCGTTGGGAGACGCCCGCGAATCGTCAAACAGCCATTGCGATTCGAAGTTGAATTGACTGGCGGCGGCCTCGAACATCCGGCCGCCGCAACCGCGCCTGTACCTCGCTGTACCTCGGTTACACCTCCTCCATACCTCGCCGGCGCCTCGTTTGCGCTGCGCTTGTACCGCTCAATGCCCACCCGCGCCCGCTGCACCCGCGCCACTGCCCTTCCCCGGCTTCGTCAGCCAGATCAGCGGAATGATCGCGATAAAGATCACCGCGGAAAGCCAGAAAATGTCATTGAGTCCCAGCATTGCCGCCTGCGTGTTGAGCGAATGTTCGAAGTACGCAAGCGCTTGCGGCGTGACGCCGCCGGGCGTGGTTTGCAGCGAGTCGAGCGCGGAAACGAAGGTCGGATTGTTGACGCCCGTCTGCTCGGCGAGGCGCGTGGTGCATGGTCGTGCGGTCGTTCCATCCCGTGCTGGCCAGCGACGTTCCCCCATGTCGAGTTCTCCGGCTCACTCGCCGCTCCTCTCCGTTTGGACCTTTAGGGGACTCTCACCCCCGGGCTGTTGAGCATGCTCGGCACACCAAAAAAAGCCCGCTGACGCGGGCAACCCTCTCGGGGGAGAACACGGAACAACCGTCTGACTTAAGGCATGTCGCTACAGCGGCCGAGTCACCTCTGACTCACCCTTTGGTCGCACCAAACGTCAGACCGGCCACGAAGTGCTTCTGCATCGCAAAGAACATCGCCACCGAAGGCAGCGCAGCAAGAATCGACCCCGCCGATACCAGATTCCACGCCGTAGTCCACTGCCCCTTCAGCGCGGCGACACCCACCGTGATCGGCGCGGCCTCATCGCCTTGCGTCAGGCACAGCGCCCAGAAGTAGTCGTTCCACACAAACGTGAAAACGAGAATAGCGAGCGCCGCCAGCGCGGGACGAATCAACGGCAAAACAATCCTGAAGAACACCGTCCACTCGTTCGCCCCTTCAATACGTGCCGCTTCGACCAGTTCAAAAGGTAGCTGCTTGATGAAATTGCGCAGAAACAGCGCACAAAAACCCGTCTGAAACGACACATGAAACAGGATCAACGCCCCAACTGTGTTGAACAACCCGAGCTTCAAGGACAGATCGCGCACAGGAATCATCAGCACCTGCACCGGCACGAAATTACCTGCCACAAACGTGGCGAACAGCGTGCTGTTGCCGGGAAACCGGTAGATAGCAAGCGCGAACCCGGCCATCGCTGCAAGCGTGATGGATCCGGCCACCGCAGGCACCGTAATCAGCACGCTGTTCCAGAAGTAATGCAGCATCGGCGAGGTGGTGAGCGCATCGTGATAGTTGGCCCACATCGCGAAGTGCTTCGGCCAGCCCCAGTAGTTGCCTTCGCTCAACTCATCGGACGAGCGTACCGAGGTAACCAGCACCGCGATCATCGGCAGCAGCCAAATCAGCAGCGCGAGCGGCAACGACAACTTGTACAGGCGGCGCGTGGCAGGCTTCCATTTGGCAATCGGCATCGGATACATGTCGGGCTCCTTATTGCTCAGCGCGCAGCATCCGCCGCAGGTGATAAACGATGTAGACCAGCATGATCGCGAACAGCACCACCGCCACTGCCGCGGAATAGCCGATCCGGTAATACTTGATGGCCTGGTCGTACATGTAGTACGCGAGCACGGTCGAACTCTCGAACGGGCCGCCACCCGTCATCACCGAGATCAGGTCGAAGCTGCGCAACGCCCCGATCACCGTAACCACGATCGCCATGAAGGTGGTCGGCCGCAGTTGCGGCAGGATCACGTGCCACAGCATCGACCAGCCGTGCGCGCCTTCCATGCGCGCGGCCTCGACCTGTTCGGCGTTCAACGACGTCAGGCCGGTCAGATAGAGAATCATGCAATAGGCGGTCTGCGGCCAGAGTGCTGCGAAGATGATGCCGAAGGTTGCGTAACGCGGGTCGCCCAGCACCGGCACGCCGTGTCCGAGAATCAGCGCGAGCAGGCCGAAGGTCGGGTCGTAGAACCACGAAAAAATCAGCCCCACCACCACACCCGAGAGCACGAACGGCGCGAAAAACAGCGACTTGACGATGCGGATGCCGCCCACCGCCTGGTTCAGATACAGCGCGACGGCGAGCCCCATCGGCGGCGCGAGCAGGAACAGCAACAGCCAGATCAGATTGTTCGTCAACGCGGTATAGAACGTCCGCGCGTGGAACAACTCCACGTAGTTCGCGAGTCCGACGAAGCTCGCGTCGGTCATGCCGTCCCAGTTGAAAAAGCTGATCCGGATCGTCGAGAGAATCGGCCAGATGACATAGATCGCAACCATCACGCAGGCCGGTGCGAGGAACAGGAACGCCGCGCGCCGTTGCCGACGCGCAGTGGGCGAAGGGCGGCGGCGCTGCAGCGCCGCGCGCGGTGCGCCGGCTTGAGCGGCGCCGCCCGGCGCGCCGGGCCCGGCATCACCGGAAATGGCTTGACGAGTGACGGAGTGACCCACAGCGATTCTCCTGAACAATCCTGATCGAGCGGGGCGGCGCAAGGCCGCCCTCGCCCGCGTCTATCACTTCTTGTAGATGCGCTGACGGGTCTGCTCGAGTTGGGCAAGCACGTCATCGAGCTTGGAAGGATCGGACACGAACTGCTGCATGCCCTTCATCCCTTCGTCCGCCATCTCCTTGGTCATGTCGCGATCGTAGAACTGCGCAATGCCGCCTTTCGTGTTGGCAAGAATCTGGAAGCCGATCTTCGAAATCGGATCCTCAGGTTCCGGCGACTTGCTGTTCGCCGACAGCGAGCCCAGTCCCGTGGCGAGCTGCGCGCCAATCTCCGGCGTCTCGACAAAGGCAAGGAACGCATGCGCATCCGCCTTGTTCTTCGCCTTCGACGGGATATGCAGCGATTCGACCGGTCCATCTTCGGCGGTCGGGACCTTCGCATCGATGATCGGGAACTGGAAGTAGCCCATTTCCGGCTTCACGTTCGCCGGGAAACCGCCGGTGATGAAGGTGCCCATCAGCATCATCGCGGCCTTGCCCTGGAACAGGAACGGCTGCGCCGCGTCCAGATCGTAGGAGAGCGAGTTGTCGATGAAATAGCCCGCGTCGATCAGCTGTTTCCACGTCGTGTAGACCTTCTTCACGCGCGCATCGGTGTAGGGCACCTCGCCCGCCATCAGCTTCTGATGGAACGCGTTGCCGTTCAGGCGCAGGTCCAGATAGTCGAACCAGCCGGCCAGCGTCCACGCGTCGCGCCCGCCCACGGCGATCGGCGTAATGCCGGCGGCCTTCAGCTTCTTGCAGGCGTCGAGAAACTCATCCCACGTTTTCGGCTCGCCCGCGATCCCGACCTTCTGGAACAGATCCTTGCGGTAGAACATACCCCACGAGTAGTAGACGGTCGGCGCCGCGTACTGCTTGCCCTTATATGACGAGGCTTCCTTCGTCGAGGCATACGTACTGTTCCAGCCGTTCTTGTTCCAGTCTGCGCTCAGGTCTTCGAACAGGCCGCGCTGTGCGTAATACGCCATCCGTTCGCCGTCGTGCCAATTCACGATGTCGGGCGATACCGTCGACAACCAGCCCGGCAGTTGCACCTTGTAGGCTTCCTCATCGATAAACGACACGTTGACGTCGGTGCCCGGATGGGCCTTCTTGAATTCGTCGACCACCTGTTGCCAGACCGCGCGCTGACTGGCGCCCTTGAACGCGATGTTGATCGCGAGCGTGCCCGCCTGCGCGCTGCCGGCCATCGATGCCGCTGCGGTTGCCGCAGTCAGCGCGACGGCAACCAGAACCTTGCGTAGTTTGAGTGTCATGCCTGTCTCCTTGGTTTTTACGTCGTTGTCGGTGCTGCCGGAAGTACTGCGCTAAAGTGTTGCCCTCGGGTGCTGCCCGGGTCCTCAGGTTGAGCGATAAACCGCAACACCCTGTGGTTCAATGTCGCGTGAGCCGATCACGAACGCAGCGTCGGCGACATCGGTGAGCGTGTGGACCTGCTCGCTGTAGTTCAATACATAGGTCAACTCGCCGCGCCGGCTGATGCGCACGCCGTCGCCGAGCGGCGTCGTCTGGAGTCCCGCCGTGCGGGCAATCCCGGCAAACAGGCGGGTGGTCAGCGCGTCGTCGAACAGGCTCGCAAGGTAGTGGATCGCGCCGCTGCGGACGTACGCGGGATGGCCGTCGGCGAACCGCGCGCCTACCTCGACCGCCTCCGTGCTGCCGGTCTCGATGAGATCGCGCCAATGACGTGCAAAGCCGTCATCGAGACTCGCGCTGCCGGTCAGCCTGACGGGTTCCGTGACGTTGGGCCGCATCGACTCGACGCGCCACACCCGCACCGGCAGGACCGACGCAAGCGAACCCGGCGGCAACTCCGCCGGAATCTGCAGATGCTCCGTCTTCGAACCGGTGCGCGGCCCCAGCACGACCTGCGCACCCGAGCGCGCGAGACGCTCGGCAAAACCAGCCGGCACGACCGGCAACGGCGGCACGACGATCAGGCGGTAACCGTCGAGCGGCGCATCCACCGGCACCACATCGACATCGAGACCGAGTCCACGCAACGCCGAGTAGTACTCGAAAGCAAAACGAGGATAGTGGAAATCCGCGCCCTGCGGATGGATCTCAAACAGCCACTTCGCCTCGTAGTCGTACACGAGCGCGACCTTCGAGCGAATCTCCGCGTCCGCATCGGCGCCCGCCGCCAGCACGCGGCGGATCTCCCCGGCCACCTGTTCCGCTTCGCTGCCGCCGACGTCGAGCCGGTTATCCGGCGTGTTCAGGCCCGCGTGCATCTGCTCCTGCGCAAACGGCGCCTGGCGCCAGCGGAAATACGACACGCAGCCCGCGCCGTGCGCAAACGCCTCCCAGCTCCACAGCCGCACCATGCCCGGCAGCGGCGCCGGATTCCATTGCGCCCAGTTGACCGGCCCCGGCTGCTGCTCCATCACCCAGAACGGCAGTTTCGACATGCCGCGGTAGACGTCGTGATTGAACGATGCGAAATCCGGATGGCCGGTGCGCAGCCACTTCGCCTTCAGTTCGGGCGCAAACCATTGTTCTTCGAGCGCGCCGAGCGGATAGCTGTCCCACGCCGCGACATCCAGGTCGGCGGCCACCTTGTAGTGATCGAACTCGGTGAACAACTGCATGAAGTTATGCGCGACCGGGCGGCCCGGCGAATGCGCGCGAATGATCTCGACCTGCATGCGGTTGTAGCGCGCCACCTCGTCGGACGCGAAGCGCCGGTAGTCGAGCCGATGCGACGGATGGGCCTCGGTGACGGTCGCCACCGGCGCGTCGATCTCGTCGAAGCTGCGGTATTCCATGCTCCAGAACACCGTGCCCCAGGCGCGGTTCAGTGCCTCGATGCCCTGATAGCGCGCCTTGAGCCACTCACGAAAGCGCGCGAGCGCCGCGGGCGAATAGCTGACCACCGTGTGATGGCAGCCGAATTCGTTATCGGTCTGCCAGTAAGCCACCGCCGGATGCTTGCCGTAGCGCTCGGCGACTGCCGTGCAGATCCGCTGCGACGCGGTGAAGTACGACGGCGACGAAAAATCGTAATGCCGGCGCGAGCCGAAGGCCCGTGGCCGCCCGTCCGCGCCGACCGGCAGGATGTCCGGATGGCGGTCGATCAGCCACTTGGGCGGCGTCGCGGTCGGCGTGCACATCACCACCTGCAGCCCGGCCGCACCGAGCACGTCGACCGCACGGTCGAGCCAGCCCCAGTCGTATTCGCCGGGTGACGGTTCCATCCGGCTCCATGCAAATTCGGCAATCCGCACCTGCTCGATGCCGAGCGCTTTCATCCGGCGGGCATCGTCTTCCCACATCGATTCCGGCCAGTGTTCCGGGTAATAGCAGACTCCAAGGCGCATCCGAATGTCCTTTATACGTAGTGTTCGACGGATTCGAGCGAAGCGACGGCAAAGCCGTCCTCGGTAAACAAATGGCACGCTGCGGCCGGTGCGCGGAAGCTGGCGCGATCGCCCTGCTTCAGGCGGGTGTCGCCCGGCGCCTTGGCGATCAGCACCGCACCGTTCGCCTCGTCGAGATGGACGTAACTGTGTTCGCCAAGCTGTTCGACGAGCGAGACGGTGCGCGTGATGACGCCGCTGTCCTGCGCGCACTGATTGATCGCCGAGGTGACCGCGGCGGTGTCCAGTTCCAGATGTTCAGGCCGCACGCCGAAGGTGACGGGCTGCCCGGTGCCCAGTGCCGCGCCGTCCACGCTCACGCGCACGGTCTCGCCACTGGCGTCGAGCGTGGCGCTCACGCCGCGGACGTCGATCGATGCGACGCGCGCCGGCAGGAAATTCATCCGCGGCGAGCCGATGAAGCCCGCCACGAAGCGGCTGTTAGGACGGTGATACAGCTCGAGCGGCGCGCCGATCTGCGCGATGCTGCCGTAGCGCTCCGTATCCTTGCCCGCATGCAGCAGCACGATCTTGTCGGCGAGCGTCATCGCTTCGATCTGGTCATGCGTCACGTAGACGACGCTGGCCCTGGCGAACTGTTTATGCAGCCGCGCAATCTCGACGCGGGTCTGGCCGCGCAGGGTCGCATCGAGGTTGGAGAGCGGTTCGTCGAACAGAAACACGCCCGGCTGGCGCACGATCGCACGGCCAATCGCCACCCGCTGCCGCTGCCCGCCCGACAAGGCCTTGGGCTGGCGCTCGAGCAACGCTTCGAGTTGCAGGATGCGCGCGGCTTCGTGCACCTTGCGGTCGATTTCGTCCCTGGGGGTCCTGGCGAGCTTCAGGCCGAAGGCCATGTTCTCGAATACGGTCATGTGGGGGAACAGCGCGTAGCTCTGAAACACCATCGCCACACCGCGCTGGGCTGACGGCACGTCGTTGACGAGCCTCCCGCCAATGGAAAGATCGCCGTCGGTGACGTCTTCGAGGCCGGCGATCATGCGCAACAAGGTGGACTTGCCGCAGCCGGATGGCCCGAGAAATACGCAGAACTCGTTCTCGCCGATCTCCAGATCGACGTTGCGGATTACTGGGGCGCCCTCGCCGTAGGATTTCTGGACGCCTCTTAAGGAAATGCTCGCCATCGCCTCGTCTCCGTGATTTAATCGGCCCGAAGTCGGAGATTAAGCGCTTAACCTGCAAGGCCGAAAAAAATTGATCCTGTGCGATCAGCGGCCTGCAGCGTCTCCGATATCGTTCTGTCTCTGCGGCAAATGGTGCCGCGCCTCGGGTCAGGACGCAAACTTTGAGAAACCATCCCATATATTGACGATGCTATGGCTACACTGAGCGAAGTCGCGCGGCGCGCCGGCTGCACCCCCGCCACGGTGTCCAATGTGCTGCGCAGCCGCGGCCGGGTCGGCGCGCTGACCCGCCAACGGGTGCTCGAAGCGGTAGAAGCGCTCGGCTATCAACCGCATCTGGCCGCACGGGCACTTGCCGAGGGCCGCGCGCCAACCATTGCGCTGGTGGTCCCCAGCATTGCGAATCCGTTCTATCCGGAGTTCGCGCTGGCGGTCGAGCGCGCGGCACGCAGCAGCGGCCATTTCCTGATCATCTGCAATACGAACGAAGATCCGCTCACGGGCCGCGCGTACCTCGAACAGATCGCCGGCACGCTGTCCGAAGGTGTGCTCGTCACGAACGCCAATCTCGACTTCGAGGATTTGCGCAAGGCCGAAGCACGGGGGGCACCGGTTGTGTTGTGCATGTGGGAGCGTCCGCAGCAGCCACCCGGCCTGCCGTGCGTGGCGGTCGATTTCCGGCTGGCCGGCGAGCTGGCTGGGCAACATCTGCTCGAACTGGGACACCGCCGGATCGGCGCGATCGTCGGCAGCAAGGCCTCGGGCATCCACGCCGCGCGTTACGAAGGTTTCACCGATGCGCTGCGCGCGGCCGGTATCGCTGCGTCCGGCCTGCCGGTGCGGCACGCGCCGGACACCACCCAGGGCGGCTATCTGGCCGCGCGCGAACTGCTCGAAGCCGACCCGCAGTTGACCGCAATCTATGCGACCAACGACCTGCCCGCGCTCGGCGTCCTGCATGCGGCCGCCGACCTGGGCTTGCAGGTTCCGCACGACCTGTCGGTGATCGGCATTACCGACATTCACCTCGCTCAGGAATCGCGCCCTGCGCTGACCACCATCGCCGTGCCGACCGTCGAAGCGGCCGAACTCGCGGTGTCCTTGCTGCGCGAGCTGATCGAGGCCTCGCCGCGCAGCCTGCGTGCCGCCGCAAAAGTACCGCGGATGTGCGTCGCATCCGCACCGAAGCTCGTGGTGCGTGGCTCGACGCAGGTGCCACGCGAGCCGTAACTACTCGCACGCCGGCCAGGGCAGATGCGGTGACGACCAATCGAGCTCCGTGCCAACCACTGAGCGCCGTCCCGGTGCGTGAATCGCCACCGTCACCGCGACACAGGGCCGTCCGCTTGCGAGCGACAGATAAGGACTACTGGCAACCGGCACGCCCGGCAGCAGCACCGCGTTACGGAAATAAGGCCGGTGATCCCAGCGCGCATCGCGCGGATCGGCGACCGGCTGCAGCGAATCACCGCTGTTCGCGCCTGCGCGGCCGGTGACTTCGGGGCCGATCTGACGCCCCTGGTCATCGAGAATGAAGCAACTGATGCAAAGCGCCTGCTGCGCCAGTTCGGCAAAGGCGTCATCCATCGCGACGCCGTTCAGCAACGCGTCGGCGGCGCCACGCAACGCGAGCCGGTAAGGCTCCACCTCGCTCTCGAACAACGCGTGCAGATGTGCCCGGCCCTGCGCGATCACATCGAAGGACTGGTCGATCAGGCGGTTGACCGAATCCGGCGGCGCGATCTCGGCAGCGGGACGGCCCAGCAGAAAGCCTTGCGCGAAGTCGACATTCGACTCGACCGCCAGACTCAGTTCCTCGGTCGTCTCGACACCCTCGACGACCACCAGCATGCCGGCCTGATGCAGCAGGGATACGAGCTTGGGCAGGATCGACTGCTGCGTGCCCGGAACCGTGGCGCGGATCAGTTCGCCGTCGAGCTTGACGAAGTCCGGCTTGATGCGGAACAGGCGATCCAGGTTTGACTGGCCGGCACCGAAATCATCCACCGCGATCAGAAAGCCGTGCTCCCGGTAACGGGCCGCGGCCCGCGACATGTCATCGACGCTGCCGCCGTGCGACTCGAGAATTTCGAGGACGATTTTCTCCGGCTCGAGCTGCGCCGAGCGCGCAAGGCCGGCGAGCTGGTCCGCATAGCCCTCCGCGACGAAGGTGGCGGGCAGGATATTGAGGAAGATCCACGCATGGCCGGGTATCAGCCTTTGCGCATTGCCGAGGTGGACCGCGTGGCTGGTCCGATCGAGGGCGCCTTCGTCGCTGAGCGGCCGCGGCGCGAACAGGACGGCGGGCGCGACGAGTGTCCCGTCGGACTGTTCGCCCCGCAGCAGCGCCTCGAAGCCAACCTGCTTCTGATGCGACAGGCTGAAGAGCGGCTGGAAATGCGAAGTCAGGTAATACTCGTCCCATCTGGGCCGCGCGTTGCCCGACGGCTGACTCTGGTCGTCGCCAGACAGCCGTTGCGCCGGATCGAGCGGGATTGCCCGCTCGGCGCACACGCGGTTTCGTCCAGACTGCTTGGCGCGAAACAGCGCTTCGTCAGCGCGGTCGAGCAGCGCCATGATGCTTTCGCCGGCGCGGTGCTCGGCCACGCCGAAGCTCGCCGTCACGTAACCGTCCGGGCGCGCGATGGAGGAAATGGCGCCGCGCAGGCGTTCCGCCAGTTCGATGGCCGAGGCGAGCCCTTCGTGCCGCAATATCGCGAATTCTTCGCCGCCGATCCGGCTGACGCTGTCTTGCGCACCGGTCTGCTCCATCAGGACCTCGGCTACCTCGTAGAGTGTCTGATCGCCGATCGCATGGCCGAACTGATCGTTCAGCGACTTGAAATGGTCGATGTCGAGAAAGATCGCGCACGCTCTGGCTCCCATACCGAGCGCCGCCAGGCGCCGCTCGGCCTGCTCCATGAAGGCGCGGCGGTTTTGCAGACCGGTCAGCGGATCCGTGGCCGCCAGTTGCGCGAGGCGGTTCTCGAGCAGGAAGTGATCGCGCCGGAACCAGTAGAAGCTGAAGTGAAACACCGCCGCCGCCGGCACGCCGATCACCACCCACAACCACGCCACGACATTCACGTCGTGGATATGCGGCTGCCTGAACAGCAACGGCAGGCCGGTTGCGTAGAAAACCGCGGTGCCGGCGAAGAAATGCGTCGGCGTGAGCCACAGCGGCGCGGCACAGATCGGAATCACGAGCAAGGCAGGCAGCGCCCATAGCAAAGGCTGCTCGAGACCGGCGATGTTCAGGGCGATGACGATGGAAAGGACCAGCGTATAGGCGACGCCCACCGCACCGAAAAGCCACGTAGTGCGCGCCTTTTGAACGCTCACGACCAGCAACGCCAGGCACACCACACAGGCGAGCCGGTAAGGCAGCGCAACAGCAGGGCCTGCCACCAGGCTGCGCGCCAGCACGAACAGCAAGGTCGCGATGACCGTGAAAGCCATTGTGACCGTCGAAAGCGGACGCTGCTGTTCCAGCGAACGCCGGTGGAAACGGCGACGCAAATGGGCATCGGTCATGTGTCGCGTCGAGGTGGAAAGCATATTGATAGAAATCAGGCCAGCGCCATCACTCTGCCGCTGTATAACGGCAACTGCCTGATAAATATTAATGCTCTCACTAAACAAAGTTTGATGCCGCAGTCCTTCCCGGAAGGCGGGCAAACCGCGCCGCCGCCTTGCCGCGCGCCTCGCTCCCCCGCCCGCACGACGCTCGCATCAAGCCCCCAGGCCGGTCCAGATGGCACCTGGGCGACACCAATCAGCCGCTTCCTTTCCGATCCTTTCGCTGCATGCAGCGCGGCATATGCGCATACCGCAAGAGCGGCAAACGATTGCGTCTCCAACCAGAAAGCGCCTTGCAGGCGATTGTCCCGCAAGCAGAGCGCAAGGCCGCCGGCTGGGCCCAAGCGCCTGCACCAGGATTGTCCCGGCTACCTGATCAAGGTCAGCCGAACCACAGCGCACCGTGCCATGATGCAAGCGCACAACATCAGCGCGCCTTGCCTCGAGCGCAGTGCCGGCCGCTGCGCTTCGACCATATCAGCGTGCGTCTTCCCGTTACTACGCGCTGCGCATCACGCCGAGGCAAGAATTTCGCGCTCAAGCGCATCCATTTACCGGCAATGTGGGTAAGCGCATATAACTCGAAAGAGACCGATGGTAGCGAAATGTTAATCTCTTCAGTAGACTGCGCATAAAATGGCGACGGCCATCTTGCACTGAGCAAATCACGTAAAAGTAACCGCCGGGCGCGTGCAACGCGCGCCTTGCCTGCAACGCTTTCAGATGTCCGGTTCCAGATACCGGTTTTACTGGCAAACGGTCGTCCCTTCGGAAACCATGGTCCCTATCCTCAGCTACCTGCTCGAACGCCAGATCTCTCCGCAATGGCGCGGTTTGCTCACCGCATTGGCAGAGGAGTTCGAAGCGCAGATCGGCCAGGACGAACTGCGCCAGTTGATGTATCGGGTCGGTTGCCGGTTCGCCACGGCGCATGAGTTGCCGGCGTGCGCGTCAACCGCGGATCTCGCGGATGCGTTGAACGCGCGCTGGCAAGAAGCGGATTGGGGCTACGTCGAACTTTCCGATGAACCGGAGTACCTGCGCATCGCCCACTCCTGCGCGCCGCTGCAGGCGTTCGGCTCCGCTGCGCTCAGCTGGACGCCCGCCTTCCTCGAAGGCGTGTACCAGACCTGGCTTAGCGCACTGGGCGCAGACGGCCTTTCGGTGGCGCAAGTGAGCGAATTCGACGAGCGGGCGACGCTGGAATTTCGACTCGGCCGTTATCCCGGGTAAGCAGGGTGCGCACTTGTGGATCAAGTATTTTTTCTCACCGGCGCAGCAACGGTGGAAAGCAGGCATCACCAGACATAGACGAGACGGCGACGACATGAGTCCTTCCAGCGACATCGAAACACTCTTCGGCCATTTCGGCGGCAATGCGGGCGACTATCAGGAGATCGGCCGCGAGAACGAAGCGAGAACGGCCCGCACGCGCTGGCCGCTGCTCGTGACACTGGATCTGAAGCAGCCGGCCATTCCGGCCATCGCACAACGCCGCGACCCGCTGGCAAAGCACGTCGAGGAGTCCGGGCAAGCGCAGTCGCCAGATGGCGACGCGCCGGCTACGGCGAACCCGGTCGGGACAGCCGAAGCCCGCGTCACCGGCGCAGCGCTCCTGCGCGGCAAGGCGCCGCTATTTGCGCGGCCGCATCGCCGGAGCATCCCGCCGATCGCCAAGACCCTCAAGGCGGACACACCGCGCGGCGCGGAGCGTTTTTCGTCGTTACCTGAGGCGATTGGCGCCAAGGCCGGCGCAAACCAGGCCGAGCCGGTGGCTGCAGCGGTGGCGGGCACGCAGCCGGCCGTTGCGCCGGTGGTGGACTCTTCCGTAGTGGCCCCGGTCGCGGCCATACCGCCCGTGGTGGTTCCGGTCGTCGCTCAGGCCGCTGGCATGCCGTCCCGGGGTACTCCGGTCGCCGCTTCGCTCTTCGCACCGCCGCCCGTGTCCGCAGCGATTCCGCCCGTCGTGAGCGGGGCTGCTGCGCCCGCGCGTGTGGCCGCACCGCCGGCTTCGACAGCCACGCTTGCCGCGAGGCTCGCGGTGCCCGCTGCCGCACCAGCGAGGCCCAACCCGTTTGCCGCCACGGCACGCGCTGGGGCCCCCTCGATGGCGGCCCCAGCCGCTCCGGCAGCGCCAACCCAGCCGCGCTCGATTCTCGGCAAGCTCTTCTCGCCAGCCGCGCCCGGCACGGCACCGTCTGCCCAACCGCCCACAAACGATGCCCCGCCCGCCGCGTTGCACTCGGTATTCGATCGTCTGCGCGGGGCCTCAACGACGCCCGCCACGTCCGCTTCGCATTCGTGGCTGACCAACGGCCCGCGCCACTCATGAAAGTCATCGCGGTCGTGTCCGCGAAGGGTGGCGTCGGCAAGACCACCCTCGCCGCCAATCTTGCCTCGGTGCTCGCGAGCAGCGGCCGGCGCGTGATCGCGCTCGATCTCGATCCGCAGAATGCCCTGCGGCTGCACTTCGGGGTGCCGCTCGACAGTATCGACGGCCTTTCGCGCGCCACCCTGAGCGGCGATGCGTGGCAAACGGTGATGTTCGACGGTGTGGACGGCGTGACTGTGCTGCCCTACGGCGCCGTCGTCGAAGACGACCGGCGCCGCTTCGAAACGCATATCGATCACGAGCCGTTCTGGCTCCTGCAATCGCTCCATACACTGGGCCTCGATGCGTCCGATATCGTGATCATCGATACGCCACCGGGCTCTTCCGTGTACACCCGCACCGCCTTGTGCGCGGCAACCTTTGCGCTGAACGTGGTGCTCGCCGATGCCGCCTCATACGCCGCGATTCCGCAAATGGAGCGGATGATCGAGGCCTACGCCGCGCCGCGCCCGGACTTCGGCGGCCAAGGCTACGTGGTCAATCAGGTCGACCAGTCGCGCCAGTTGACCAAGGATGTCCTCAAGGTCCTGCGTCATCTGCTCGGCGAAAAGCTGTTCTCTGGGGTAATCCACCAGGACGAAGGCGTGAGCGAGTCGCTCGCCTGCGATACCACGCTGATCCACTACGATCCGCTCAGCCAGGCGGCCGCCGATTTTCGCGCCTGCAGCCAGTGGCTGACCTCGCGGGTCGACGCAATCGCCGTTTCGCCCGGGAGTGTCGCATGAGCACACCGCAGCCGCGGGGTATCGAAGAACCCGCTGCCGAACCCTCACGGCTGGAGCGCATCGTCGACGCGCGCCTGTGGGGCAGCCGCCCCGTCGTGATCTGCCTCACCCTGTTCGCGCTGGTCGTGCTGTACTTCGTGTTCACGGTGCCGCTGGAATTTTCCGAGCAGTTGACCTTCGCGACGTGCTGCTTTATCTGCGCGCTGCTGTTCCGGCGCCTGCAAGGCCGCTATGCGACTCTCGTGATGATCATGCTGTCGGTGCTCGCGTCGGGCCGCTATATGTACTGGCGCCTGACCAGCACCACTTACTGGGAACATCCGCTCGATGCCGCGTGGGGTCTGCTGCTGGTCTCGGCCGAGGTCTATTCGACGCTCGTGCTGATGCTCGGCTACTTCCAGACCGCGTGGCCGCTCAAGCGCGAACCGATGCCCCTGCCCGCTTCGCGCGACGCGTGGCCGAGCGTGGACGTCTTCATCCCGACTTACAACGAGCCGCTGTCGGTCGTGAAGCCGACCATCTACGCCGCGCTCGCGCTCGACTATCCCGCCGACAAGCTGGCCATCCACGTGCTGGACGACGGCCGCCGCCCGGAATTCAAGGCGTTCTGCGAGGAAGTTGGGGTGCACTGGACGATCCGCACGCACAACCGCCACGCGAAGGCCGGCAACATCAATGAAGCGCTGAAGATCACCAGCGGCGAATACCTGGCGATCTTCGACTGCGATCACATCCCCACCCGCTCGTTCCTGCAGATCGGCCTCGGCTGGTTCCTGCGCGACACGCTGCTGTCGATGCTGCAGACGCCGCACCATTTCTTCTCCGCCGATCCGTTCGAGCGCAATCTCGGCACCTTCCGCAAGGTACCGAACGAAGGCGAACTGTTCTACGGCCTGGTGCAGGACGGCAACGACCTGTGGAACGCCACCTTCTTCTGCGGCTCGTGCGCGCTCTTGCGCCGCTCGATGGTCGAGGAGATCGGCGGCATTGCGGTCGAGACCGTCACCGAAGACGCGCACACCGCCCTGAAGCTGCACCGGCTCGGCTACACCACCGCGTATCTGGCGATCGCGCAGGCTGCCGGGCTTGCAACCGAAAGCCTTTCCGGCCACATCGGCCAGCGGATCCGTTGGGCGCGCGGCATGACGCAGATCTTCCGGATCGACAATCCGTTGACCGGCAAGGGCCTGAAAATCGGCCAGCGTCTGTGCTACCTGAACGCCATGATGCACTTCTTCTACGGCATCCCGCGGCTGGTATTCCTGACCGCGCCGCTGTCGTTCCTGTTCTTCGGCGCGCACGTGATCGAGGCCGCGGCCAGCACGATCGCCATCTACGCGATGCCGCACATGATGCACGCGAGTGTCACCAACTCGCGCATGCAGCGCCTGTTTCGCCATTCATTCTGGGCCGAAGTCTACGAATCGGTACTGGCCTCGTACATCACGGCGCCGACCTTGCTCGCGCTGATCAACCCGAAGCTCGGCAAGTTCAACGTGACCGCCAAGGGCGGCCAGATCGAGAAGAACTATTTCGACTGGGCGATCTCGCGGCCCTACTTGTTCCTGCTGCTGTTGAACCTGGTCGGCTTCGTCACCGGCCTCGTGCATATCTGCCTGAACTGGAACGTGCACAGCGAAGTGCAGACCACGGTCCTCAATCTGGCGTGGACCGGCTACAACATGCTGATCCTCGGCGCGAGCGTGGCTGCAGCGAGCGAGCGCCGGCAAATCCGCGCCGTGCACCGCGTGGCAATGAAAATGCCGGTGATGCTGAAATTCTCGACCGGCCGCACGCTCGCCTGCGAGACCATCGATTACTCGGAAGGCGGCGTCGGCGTCGCGCTGCCGAACAGCATCCAGGTGCCGATGCACGAGCGCGTGACCGTCTCGCTCTTTCGCGGCGACGAGGAATATGCGTTCCCCGCCACGGTCGGCTTCACCGCCCCCGGCCGGGTCGGCTTGCGCTTCTCGGAGATGTCGCGCGAGCAGGAATACGAGTTCGTCAAAACCACCTTCGCGCGAGCCGATGCATGGATGGGCTGGGCCGAAGGCCGTCAGCAGGACACGCCGCTGCGCGGGCTCTCACACGTGCTGCTGGTCGGCGTGCGCGGCATCGCGGGCCTGTTCGAGCATCTCTACGAAGACCTTCGCGGCTGGACGGGTGCCCGCCCAATCGACGTCAAAAAGCTGGAAACGAAAAAAGACTGACTTATGGGCAAAGGGATTGCGCAGACAGACTTCAAACACTTGCAAGGCGAGCGCGGCATGACGGAATGGACGACGCGCTTGCGTTCACACCGGCTGGTCCGCGGGCTGGCCTGCTGGCTCGCTTTACAGACCGCGCTGGCGGCACCACTGGCAGCGGCCGCTGACCTGGTTGCCAGCTCGCCAGGGGCCGTCTCGCTACCCGGCACGCCGGTCGCCACTGGGGTGGGCAGCGTGCCTGCACCGAGCGCCGCGGTCCCGCTCGACCCGAACGCGATCATCCAGCCAGCGCTCGCGACGCCCACGCCGGCACTGGCCGCCTCGTCGGTCAAGGCACTCGGCGTCAGGACCCCGACCACGGCGGAGCCGGGCACGCTGGTGCCGGGCGGCCGCCGTCAGACGCTGACCTTCGCCGACTTCGGCGCACTCGATCCGCTGCAGTTGCGCGGCACCGACGGCCAGAACGGCATCGCCTTTTCGGTGCGCAACGACGAAGTGGTGACCGGTGCGATCCTGCATCTCATTTACAGCTACTCGCCCGCGCTGCTGCCGTCGATCTCGCAGCTCAAGGTGCTGGTGAACGGCGAAGTCGCGGCGACCCTGCCGGTGCCGCGCGAACAGGCCGGCATGCTGCTGGCGCGCGACGTTTCGATCGATCCGCGCTTCATCACCGAGTTCAACCACCTGAACGTGCAGTTGATCGGCCATTACACGCAGCAATGCGAAGACCCGGCCAATTCGTCGCTGTGGGCGACCGTCAGCAATGCCAGTTCGCTCGACCTGACCTATGCGTCGCTCACCAACAAGCCGGATCTCGCCGCGCTGCCGCTGCCCTTCTTCGACCGCCGCGACGTGCGGCGCCTCGAGCTGCCCTTCGTGTTCCCGGCCAAACCGGGCGTGGAGACGCTCGAAGCGGCCGGCATCGTGGCGTCGTGGTTCGGCGCGCTGGCCGGCTATCGGGGCGCGCTGTTTCCCGCGCAGATCGACGAGGCGCCGCTCTCGGGCAACGCGGTGATCTTCGCCACGGACGACCAGCGGCCCGCCGGCGTAACGATTCCGGCCATCTCCGGACCGACCGTCGCCGTGGTCGACCGCGAAGCGCCGGCGCGCGGCAAGCTGCTGCTGGTGCTCGGGCGCAACCAAGCCGAACTGAAGACTGCCGCGAAAGCACTCGGCGTCGGCCAGAGTGCTCTGTCCGGGCAGAGCGCGACAATCACGCAACTGAACGAACTCGGCCCGCGTGCGCCCTACGATGCGCCCAACTGGCTGCCCACCAACCGGCCGGTGCGTTTCGGCGAGCTGGCCGAGGCGCGCGACCTGACGGTGACCGGCTATGACGCCGACGCCGTGCGCGTGAACCTGCGCGTGCCACCTGACCTGTTCATGTGGCACACCAAGGGCGCGCCGATCGACCTGCGCTACCGCTACACGGTGCGTCCGACGCCGGACCGTTCGTCGCTGAACATCAGCATCAGCGACGGCTTCGTGCAGGCGCTGCCGATTCCGGCACGGCCCTCGTCGGTGTTCGACCTCGGCCGCTATTTCAACAACATCCTGCCGGACAAGACCGCCGACGCGCGCCGCACCGTCTACATCCCGCCGCTGCTGCTGACACCGCGTGCGCAACTGCGGCTGCACTTCTACTACGACATTCCGGACACCGGCGAATGCCATAGCCAGCTGCTGGAGAACGTAGTCGGCGCCATCGATCCGAATTCGACCATCGACCTGTCGTCATTCCCGCATTACATGGCGCTGCCCGATCTGGCGGCATTCGCCAACAGCGGCTTCCCGTTCACGCGGATGGCGGACCTCTCCGGGACTGCGGTGATCCTGCCGGGCGAAGCGGGTTCGAGCGACTACAGCCTGTACCTGCTGGAGATGGGCCGCATGGGTGCCTCGACCGGCTATCCGGCAACCGGCGTGACGGTGGGGACGGCCGACGAGGTCGACCAGTTCGCCGGCAAGGATCTGCTGATTCTCGGCGCCCCGGGCCGCCAGCCGCTGCTGCAGCGCTGGGCCAAGTCGATGCCGTTCTCGAGCGACGGCGATTCGCGCACCTTCGAACTGTCGGACATCGTCTTCAAGCTGGAAGACTGGTGGCACGGCGAACGGGGCGTCGAGCGCGCGCCGGCGCGGGCCGACCTGTCGCTCGTCAGCTCGAACGGCGCGGCACTCCTGACCGGCTTCGAATCGCCGTTGCAGAAAACGCGCAGCGCCGTGGCCCTCGTCAGCGCGGCCGGCCAGTCGGACGCCGATCTGAGCACCGCCCTGCTCGATGCCGACGTGCTGCCGCAAATTCAAGGCGCGATGGCCGTGATCCACGGCCGCACCGTCACCATCACGTCGAACGGCAATGCGTACTACATCGGCCACCTGTCGCCGCAGGAATACCTGCGCTGGGCGCTGTCGTCGCATCCGTTGCTGCTGCTGTTGGGCGGCGTACTCGCTGCGCTGATCATCGCAGCGCTGTTTTACCGTGCGCTGCGCTCGATCGCTGCGCGCCGCCTGAGGAATTGACATGCCGGTCAGACTTAAAACGGCGCCCGCCGCACTCGCTTTCGGTCTCGTTACCGCAGTGACGTCATGGCTCTCGAACCCGGCTGACGCCGCCACGACGGCGCAATGCGACTGGCCCGCCTATCGCACCTTCGTCGAGCGCTTCGTGCAGGCCGACGGGCGCGTGATCGACTATTCGACGCCGACCCAGCAAACCACGTCTGAGGGCCAGTCGTACGGCCTGTTCTTCGCGCTGGTCGCGAACGACCGCGCCACCTTCGACCGCCTGCTCGACTGGACCCGCACCAACCTCGCGGCCAACGAGTTCGATGCGCAGAACATGCATCTGCCGGCGTGGCAGTGGGGCAAAAAGCCGGACGGCTCGTACGGCGTGCTCGATCCGAATTCCGCTTCGGACTCCGATCTGTGGATTGCCTACGACCTGCTGCAAGCGGGCCGGCTCTGGCATGACGCGAGCTATACGAAGCTGGGCCGCGCGCTTGCCGCCCAGATCGCAAGCAGGGAAGTCACCACGCTGGCGGGGCTCGGCCCGATGCTGCTGCCCGGCCCGCAAGGTTTTCAGACCGGCGACGTCACCCGCCTGAACCCCAGCTATCTGCCGCTGCCGGTGCTGCGCGCGCTCGCGAAAGAGATGCCCGGCGGCCCGTGGAGCAAGCTCGCCGAGAACGCGTACCAGCTCATCAAGACCACCGCGCCGCGTGGCTTTGTGCCCGACTGGGCCGCGTGGCGGGCCGGCCAGTTCGTGGTCGATCCGAAAACCGGCGACACCGGCAGCTATGACGCGATCCGCGTGTATCTGTGGGCCGGCATGGCGGCGCCCGCCGACCCCTTGGCGGCGCCCTGGCTGGCGGCGCTTGGCGGCATGCGCGCCCAGATCACGCAAAACGGCTTTCCGCCCGAGAAGGTCGCGGCCACGACCGGCACTGCGAGCGGCGAAGGACCCTTGAGCTATTGGGGCGCGCTCGCACCGTACTTCAAGGCGCTCGGCGACGAGCGCGGCCTCGGCCTCGCGCGCACGCATCTGGCCGCGCTCGACAACCCCATACAGGGCCGCGAACCTGTCTACTATGATCGTGTGCTGGGCTTGTTCGGCACTGGATTCATCGACGGCCGCTATCGCTTCGACGATACCGGGCGGCTGGTGCCGAGCTGGAGAACTACATGCGACTGAGCGCCCTCGCGCTTGCGCTGAGCCTCGCGAGCCTCTGCGCCGCGACGCTGCCCCCTGCTGCGTTCGCCCAGGCCAAGGCGTCCGGCGATCCGCTGAACGTGCTGATCGATCAGGGCAAGTACTGGCAGGCGCACCACCGTGGCGATCTCGCCGAGCAGGCCTGGCAGAAGGTGTTGCGCATCGATCCGAAGCAGCCGGATGCGCTGTTCGGCATGGGTATGGTGCTCGCCGACCGCAAGGACGGCAGCGGTGCGCAACAGTATCTGGCGCGTCTGCGGGAAGCTGCGCCGAACTATCCGAACATCGACGAACTCGGCCGGCGCCTCGGCGAAAGCAGCCTGCGCGACCAGTCCGTCAACGACGCGCGGCGTCTGCAACAAAGCGGCCAGAGCGCCAGCGCCGTGCAGGAGTATCAGCGCGCCCTGGCAGGCAAACCCGCCACCCCCGAGCTGCAGCTCGAGTACTACCAGGCACTGGCGGCCACGCCGCAGGGTTGGGACCAGGCACGCCGCGGCCTCCAGCAACTGGCGCAGCAGAATCCCGACGAGCCGCGCTATGCGCTCGCCTACGCGCAGCACCTGACCTATCGCGACGTGACGCGCCGCGACGGCATCGCCCGTCTCGAGAAGCTGTCCGGCGACAGCGCGGTCGGCCCGGCGGCGCGCAAGAGCTGGCGGCAGGCGCTATTGTGGCTCGACGCCCGGCCGTCCGACGCACCGCTCTACCAGGCTTACCTGCAGAGCGCGCCCGATGACGCCGCGGTCAAGGCGCGTTTCGATTCGATGGTGCAACAGGACCAGGCCGCGCGCGAACGGGCGCAGCAAAACGCCGCCGTCGATGCGCACGGCCACACTATCGCCGATGGCTTTGCGGCGTTGGATCGCGGCGACCTCGGCACCGCCCGCGCGAAGTTTTCGTCGGTGCTGGCGAGTAGTCCGAACGACGGCGATGCGCTCGGCGGCATGGGTATCGCCGCGTTGAAGCAGGAGCATTTCTCCGAAGCGCGCGATTACCTTGAACGCGCATCGCGCAACGGCAACCCGGCGCGCTGGAAAAACGCGCTGCTAAGCGCGACCTACTGGACCTACACCAGCGACGCGATCGGCGCGCGCAGCAACGGCGAATTTGCCAAGGCCAAGTCGCTGTTCGAGCGCGCGATTGCGCTGAATCCGTCCGATGTCACCGCGCAGGTGCTGCTCGGCGAAATGCTGCTGAACAATGGCGACCCGGCTGGTGCCGAACAGGCCTACCGGATGGCGCTACGGCGTCAGGCCGACAATCCCGACGCGATTCGCGGCCTCGTCGGCGCGCTCGCCGCCCAGGGGCGCGGCGACGAAGCACTGCAATTTGCCAATCAGCTCAACACCGAACAGCAATCGAAAGCGGGCGGCATCGACCGCTTGCGCGGCGAAGCGCAAGCCGCCCAGGCGCGCGCCGCCGAAGCGCGCGGCGATCTGGGGGCGGCGCGCAGCCTGTTCGAAGATGCACTGCTCAGCAATCCTGACGATCCGTGGCTGCGTCTCGATCTCGCGCGCATTTACGTGCGCCAGGGCGCGGTTGCGAACGCACGCAGCATGATGGACGGGCTACTGGCGAGCCACCCTGACATGACCGACGCACTCTACGCGAGCGCATTGCTGTCGGCGGAAACCCAGGACTGGTCGAGCGGCCTCGCGCAACTGGACCGGATTCCGGCGGCCCAGCGCACCGATGCGATGACCACCTTGCAGCATCGCCTGTGGGTGCATCAGCAAGCGGGCCTCGCCATCCAGATGGCGAAGAGCGGACAGACGCAGCAGGCGTTCGCGATGCTGCGCACCGCAGAACCGATCGCCACCGGCAGCCCGGAATTGATCGGCGTCGTGGCGTCGGCCTATCAGCAGGCGGGCGACTCGAACCGCGCGCTCTGGCTCGTGCGCAGCGCGATGAACGCGGCCCCCGGCGACACCGATCTGCTGTTGCAATACGCGGGCATCCTGCTCGCGACCCATCAGGACGGCGAGCTCGGCATGGTGATGCGGCGGCTTGCCTCGATGCAACTGACGCCGCAGCAACGCACCGATTTCGGCAATCTGAATCTGGCTATCGTCGTCAGGCAGGCCGACAGCGTGCGGCAGCGCGGCGATCTGGCGAGCGCCTACGATGTGATCGCGCCATGGCTCGCGGCGATGCCGGACAACGCCGACTTGCAGGCTGCGCTGGGACGCCTCTATTCGTCCGCCGGCGACGACCGCAATGCGCTCGCCAGTTACCGCGTGGCGCTCGCGCGCCGCCCGGATGACCTGGGCCTGATGCTTCCGGCCATCTCCGCGGCAACCGGCGCGAAAGACTTCGGCTATGCCGAGTCGCTTGCGAGACAGGCGCTGAACGCCGCGCCGGACGATCCTGACGTGCTCGCCGCCATCGGGCGCATGTACCGTGCCGAAGGCAGGCTGTCGCTTGCTTCGAACTATCTGCAGCGCTCGTTGATCGCGGCCAATACGCCGGTGGGCGCCCCGCGCGCCGGCTCGGCCAGCAATGTACCGCGAGGCTGGGAGATGGCGATGCGCCGGATCGGCGCCACGCCGCTGCCCGGCACCAATCCGTTCGAAGGAAAAACAGCCGTCGATGCACCGGCGGACGCCGTCGGCGCAGCCAGCACGCGCGCCGGGTTCAACGCGACCGCGCCGGCGCTGCCGTATGCCGCGCCCGCGCCATCCCCGTATTCGCAGCCTTCCTATCCGACGCAGACCGTGCCGAACTATCCGCCGCCCTCGCAGCCCTCAGCGCCCACGCCGTATGTGGCGCCCTACGTGACGCCTTACGTTGCGCCAACTGATCCGTCCGCTGTACCGGGTTCTAACACCGGTGCGGGCGGCTACGGTCCCGACACTTACGGGTCGAGCGAATCCGGCGCGACCAGTGCGGCTCCGTTGCAGCCTTATCCAGGCCAGGCCGGCCAGGGGCAGATGCAGGTTCAGCAGGAGCCGCTGTCGCCGCAACCGTATAACGCGCCTTACCCGCAGGCCGAGGCGCCCTATGGCGCACCGGCCCCTTACGTGGCGACGCCCTGGCCGATGTCACCGGCGGCCCGCCAGGCGCAAGCCGATGCGGCCGCGCGGCAGACGGGTGCCAACTACCCAGCGACGGCAAGCGCCAAACGTTCGACCAGCAAGAAGCAGACAGCGTCCCGCAACAGCACGGCAACGCGCAATGCGAATGGCGCGGGCCAAGCTTATGCGCAGGCGCCGTACGGGCAGCAAGGCTACGCGCAGCAGCCTTACTACGGTCAGCAGGCGTATCCGCAGCAGCCTGCGTACGGGCAGCAGGCTTATGGGCAACAGGGTTACCCGCAACAGCAGGGATACGCGCCGCAGCAGGCATACGTACCGCAGCCTTATCCGCAGCAACAACAGTATGCTCAGCAGCCCTATCCGAATCAGGGCTATGCGAATCAAGGCTACTACGCACAGCTGCCGTACATTCCGCAACCGCCCACCGGCTATGCGCAGCCCTATTACCCACAGCAGCCCACCGCGCAGAACTCGCCTGCCAACGTCGCCAATGCGCAGACCCTCGGTGTTGCGGAAGAACTGGCGCAGGTCAATCGCGAACAGACCAGTACGGTGTCGGGAGGCATCGTAATCCGCAATCGGACGGGTGAAGACGGCCTGTCGAACCTGACCGATATCGAGGCACCTCTGCAAGGACGTATCCAGGCGGGCAATGGCCATATCATCATCTCGGCCACGCCGGTTACGCTGGATGCGGGAACGGCAAGCAATCAGACCCAGACACTCGCCCGCTTCGGTTCAGGCGCCTCGTCGAACGCCAGCGACTACGGTTCGCAGACCGCGAACGGCGTGGGCCTCTCGATCGGCTATCAGAACAACAGCCTGAGCGGCGACTTCGGCTCGACACCGCTCGGTTTCCGTGAGGTCAATTACGTCGGCGGCCTGCAATACAACGGCAGCGTGACCGACAAGGTCTCCTATTCGCTCGCCATCGCCCGGCGTGCCGTCACCGACAGTCTGCTGTCTTACGCCGGCGCACGCGATCAGGCGTCCAATCTCATATGGGGTGGCGTGACGTCCAGCGGCACGCTCGCCACGCTCAGTTGGGACGACGGCACGAGCGGTCTATATGCAAACGCGGCGTACGAGTTTCTGGAGGGCACCAACGTCGCGACCAATAGCGCCATCAAAGGTGGCGGTGGGGTTTATACGCGCCTCTTGAAGAATGCTGACCAGACACTGACTATCGGCGTGAATACGACGCTGATGGGCTACAACCGGAACCTCTCGTACTACACGTACGGACAGGGTGGTTATTTCAGCCCGCAACAATATGTGATCCTGAACCTGCCGGTGGAATGGACCGGTCGCAATGGCGCATTTACCTATGACGTGAAGGGTTCGATCGGCGTTCAGCATTACCGCGAGGACGCGTCGGCTTACTTCCCGCTTGGCGACCGAACCTCCACCATACTCCGGAGCGCACTCGTCACGGCGGGTAACGCACCGGATTCGGACGCGATCTATCCAAGCCAGAGCAAAACTGGCATCGCCTACTCGTTCAGCGCCGTCGGCGAATATCAGCTAGCACCGCAACTCGCGGTGGGCGCAACGGGCTCGCTCGGCAACGCGTACCAGTATCGCGAGTGGCTGGCTGCGGTCTACATGCGTTATAGCTTCACGAAGCAAGGCGGCCTGCAACCCTTCCCGCCGACACCATTGACTTCGCCCTACGTGTCTTTATCGAACTAGCCGATCAAGCGATAAAACGCCTGGGGTCGCGCAAGCGGAACACGAAACCGCGAAGTTATCCCCACTTTCTGTGAGCAAGGTTGTGGACAACCTGGGTGCACGCGCCTCAAGTGTCTGACGCAGAACGTTTATCGGTCTGCGTCTTCGCGGCGTGCAGCCTGGCTGGCTACGCCGCTGCGGGGAAGAAGCCGAGGTACTCGAACGGCATCGGGCTGTCGGTATCGACACAGGAACCGAGCGCGCCCACCGACACGAGCGTATCGACGGTCGCCCGCCGATTGGACACAAAACGCCAGTCGGGCGCCGGTGCTGCGGATACGGTAGATGCTACAGGCACTGCCGTTGCGGACATGGCAGCACTCGCCCGCTGCAACGCCGCCTGCAAATCCTCGCGCCGCGGCGAATACACCACGAAACCTTCATTGGACAACGCAGCCGTATCGAGGCCGAGTAGCGCGCAAAGCATCTGTTTGACGGGCACGTCCTGCAGATCGGCATCGCGCGATTGCTGGATCCGCGCCGCCGTCGTCGCATCGACGAGTTTGCCCGCCCGCATCAGCGGCGCCAGGCCCGGCGTCCAGGCCTCCGGCGGACAGCCCTTGCCGGCAGGCGTCAGTTCGACGAACGGACTAATTTCCGCCGGATAAATACGGCAGACGAGCGGCCGTTCCGCGTAGATGCGGCAGCGCATATCGTCCTGGAGGTTAGGGCACGGTCCCACAAACGCGGTCGTCAGCATGACCACGACCCGCGCGGGCAAGGTGCCGCTCATCGCCGCAAACGAGCGGCGCCGTTTATGCGCCGCCTGCAGATTGTCCGCAGCGGGTTCCTCAGGCCAGGGCACCGCCTCACAGAGAATCTGTACCTCTTGAGCCCGCTCAAGCCAGGCAAGCGCTTCGTCAACCGTCAACGGCACGCGCAGATCGTGACAGCAATTGCCGCACATCGTGCAGGCAAAATCGATATTCATGGTCATGGGGAATTAGCCTTGCGCCTTGCGCCGCGGTCTGGTTATCCAGCTTCGTGCCTGGCAACCATACGGGACACCCCGGACAGCCGTGCCGGGCACAAGCAGTCAGGCTTAGTCGGTTTGGAACGCAAGTTCTTACAGGATCTTACCGGATGGCGCGCTTTTTTCGGCGATCAAATCACGATTTCCGGCTGGCGGCCTTGCATCAGCGGCCCACCAGCTGCCCTATCGAGCACCCGGTTCAAACCCTTATCCCCCGCTCATGGCCCGTCACTTCGCGGTCGTTGTGACCTACAATATTTTGCTGTTCTCTGGTATCCAGTCTGAAAGGGTAGCGGCAATGAACATCGAATGCGGCACAGCAGGCTGGACCGACAAAACGCTGATCGCTTGCAAGCGGTTTTATCCACGCGGCTGCAGCAGTGCGGAAGCGCGGCTGCGTTTTTACGCAGCGCAATTTCCGCTCGTCGAAGTCGACTCCGCGTACTACGCGATGCCGTCGGCATCCAATTCGCAGCTGTGGTCCGAACGCACGCCCGCCGGCTTCACGTTCAACTTCAAAGCGTTCCGCCTTTTCACCAGGCATCAGACCTCGCCAGACGTGCTGCCGAAAGACATCGTCATGGCGCTCGCCTCCACCGCCCCCTCCTCCGGCAGCCGCAAGAAGAACCTGTACTACCGGGACTTGCCGGTGGAGATTCGCGACGAGCTGTGGCGGCGCTACTTCGAGGCGCTCGAGCCTTTGCGGCAAACGGGGCGGCTGGGCGCGGTGCTGTTCCAGTTCGCGCCCTGGATCACCAGCGCGCCGGAGGATCTGGCCCATGTCGACGAGTGCGCGGCCCGCATGGCCGGCTATACGGTAGCGGTCGAGTTTCGTAACAAGTCGTGGCTGGACGATGCGCATGCGCCATCGACACTCGCGTTTCTGCGCGAGCGGGAACTGGTGCACGTCATCGTCGACGCCCCTGAGGACGTGACGAACCGCGTGCATACCGTGTGGGAAGTGACGAACCCGCAACTGGCAATGGTGCGTCTGCATGGACGCAATGCGCAGACGTGGAACCCAGGGGCGGGTGCCTCGGCGGCGGACCGGTTCAATTACGACTACAGCGATGCTGAACTGGAGGAGCTGGCCACGGCTATTCGCACGGTTGCGTCACGTGCTGCGAAAACGCATGTGATCTTCAATAACTGTTTCGAGGATCAGGGGCAGCGCAATGCGCTGACCTTGATGGGCATGCTCGGCGGCGCGCAGTCTACGTTGTCTTGATGGTGCGGATGATGACGTCGTGCCTGGCTCGCTCCGGATAGTCACGAATTCGAGCTTTGTGCTTGCCACGATTGAGCGGAACTGGCAGGCCGGCAATCGGCAACACTCGATTGGGCCTGAGCGTTGCCGACCGCAACTAGCCATGGCGGCCCTCAGGCACCCTGCCCCCGCCCGCCCTCTCAACCGAGACCGAATGGATCGTCGATACTCGATGCCGGCTCGGTAAACCACCGAGGCCCGGACTCCGTCATATAGACATGGTCCTCGTGCCGGATGCCGAACTCGCCGGGTATGCAAATCATCGGCTCGATGCTGAAACACATCCCCTCGTCGAGGATCGTCGTCTCCCCGCCCACCAGGTAAGGACCCTCGTGAATATCCAGTCCGATACCATGGCCGGTCCGATGCGGCAGGCCGGGCAATCCGTAGCCGGCGCTATAGCCCGATGCCTTGAGGTACTCCCGCACCGCCTTATCTGCCTGCGCGGCCGGAACGCCTCGGCGGACAGCCGCAAATGCCGTCTGTTGCGCCTGCTGTTCATGCAGCCAGACCTCGCGCTGGCGCTCGCTTGCCTCGCCAAACACATAGGTTCGCGTGATGTCCGAGTTGTAGCCATGCAACTGGCAACCCGTGTCGATCAGCACCATGTCATTGCGGCTCAGCGCCTTCGGTGCCTTCACTCCATGCGGAAAAGCCGTGTCTGCGCCAAACAGGACAATGCAGAAGCTCGAGCCGTTGCGAGCACCGACCGCACGATGCGCGTCGTCAATGAAGTCAAGCACCTCAGCCGTGCTAATGCCTTCCCGAAGAATCGTTGCCGCGGACTGATGCACTCTGAGCGTCATGTCGTTAGCACGCTGCATCAACGCCAGCTCAGGCGCGGATTTTTGCATCCGGCATGGCCGCGTCACATCCGTCGCTGCGACGATCCGCAAGCTCCCCGCGCATGCTCGAAGGCCTTCGAAAAGGAAGTACGGCGCAGACTCATCAAGACCGAGTACGCCCGCTGACGGCTGGAGGCGGGTCGCCCTCTCGACGAGCAGGCGATGGGGATCTTCGTCCTCCTCCCAACAACTCATCGAGCCGGGAATTTGCAGGAGACCCGTAAACGTGCCTCGTTCGAAAGCCGGCACGATGTACTCGATCTCGCCGCTCGCGGGAATCAGGGCGCCGGCCAGACGTTCGCTTCTGCGCCACGGCACGCCGGTGAAATAAAGCAGATTCGTCCCTGCCTCGACATAAATCGCGTCGATGCCTTGTTGCCGCATCAGCCCTTGAGCTTTCGCGATCCGCGCGGTGAATTCCGCTGGCTGGATGGGTTCAACCCCTGCCGTCATGTCATGCAGCAGCGACAGTTCTGTTTCCGCTTGCGAGCCACCAATGCCGATACCCATCAATCACCCCTCCTTCGAAAAATTAAGCACGTCTCCCCGTACCGATGCGAATACCGCGATTCTCCGCTGAGGGAACAAACCCGGATCCGGACAAGCCGCATCCATCTGAAACCGCCTGCCCCGAAATTCACCCCAACGTCAGGACGTAGCAGCTGGCAACAAGAATGGCATGGTTCTTTAGTAGTTATGCTTATCAACCAGGTCAAATACCAGACTGCCTGACACCGTCAGCTATGCTTCTACCCCGGATTGTGTTTCGAACCTGATCACCGGGTCATGAAATTCGGTGTTTCCGAACCGGGCAACTTTCTTCCCGCTTGCGCGCGTCCTGGCCGTGTCATACACGTTGAGCGTACCGACCCAGAGAACCTGCGCTTCACCGCCCACCGCTTTCACGGAGTGCGGCTTCGTTGCATCAAAATGAACGCTGTCGCCGACCTTAAGCTTGTATAGCTTCCTGTCTACGCGGTACTCGATTTCCCCTTGCAGCACGAACACGAATTCCTCCCCCGCGTGCAACACCGTCTCCGACACATAGCCTGCAGGCATCAGCATTTTCACCGCATGCACGCAACTACCGGCAAAGACGGTGGACAGGCGTTCGTACGCGATCCGCCCGTTCTCGACGGCGAATCTGGGCCGCGAATCCTGATATGAATCGGATTGCGGGGATTCCGGGGCATCCACAAGCGCGCCCAACGGCAGGTCGAGTGCGGTGGCGATGTTGGTCAGCGAGGACAAAGACGGACTCGTCTGGCCGCGCTCCACCAGCGAAATAAAGCCGATCGACAAGCCGGTCGATTTCGCCAGCTGCTGCAGCGTCAGACGCAATTCGCGCCGGCGTGCGCGGATGCGCTCACCGATACCCGCAATCTGCGCGTTGTTGCCACCACTCGCCACACTGCCTCCCATCGTTGAACGTATGTTCACGACGTCATAAATTTTAGTCAAGGTAAAATTATCATATAGGTAAAAAAATCGGGACGTGGTCTCCGGCAAGTGGGTGTCTTCGGGGACCGCGTTTGCGCGGAAGAGCCACGCAGCCACGCACAAGGGAGCACATGGGTGGGGACGCATCTGCGCAGACCGACGTCTCCCTGGGCCTGGTCCTCGTGCTGGCCAAGGCCCAGGGCAACGCCATGTAGAATCGGCCAACGGTCTTATCACCGTGTTACCGGCGCGCGAAAGACGCCTGGGACACAACGACAAGTCCCCACCGGCCTCATTTCCGCAACGTATCGAGGAACATGGCCACAGCCAGCGCGGTTTGGTCGCCTCCTCCAAAAACCCAATGCCCAACCCGATGCCGAATCAAACACTGCTCCAGCTTCTCAACGCTCGCGTCCAGGATGCCCTCACGGCAGCAGGGTGTGCGGACGCCACCGCCAACGTTCAACCCGCCGGCCGTCCCGAGCATGGGGACTATCAGGCGAACGGCATCATGGCAGCAGCAAAATCGCGCAAACTGAATCCCCGCACCCTCGCACAAACGGTGGTGGACCACCTGGATCTGGTTGGCATCGTGAGCCAGGTCGAGATTGCCGGCCCAGGCTTTATCAACATGACCATTGCGCCGGACTACCTGGCACAGTGGGTCGCGGCCGCGGTAAGCGACAGCAGCATGGCGGTCCCGCGTGTGTCCGGGGAGACCGCGCAACGTGTCGTGATCGATTACTCCTCCCCGAATCTGGCTAAAGAAATGCGCGTCGGGCATCTGCGCTCGACTGTCATCGGCGATGCCCTTGGCAAGAGTGCTGCGCTTCGTCGGACACAAGGTCATTGCGCAAAATCACGTCGGCGACTGGGGCACGCAATTCGGCATGTTGACGGCATGCATGGACGACGCCGGGTCCGATGACGCCGCCAATATGGCGCTCGCCGATCTGGAGGATTTCTATCGGAACGTGAAGAAGCGTTTCGATGAGGACGCGGCATTCGCGAATCGGGCGCGCGACTATGTCGTCAAACTGCAGGGCGGCGCCCCCCGGGTGCGCGCACTATGGAAGCGCTTTCTCGACGTCTCCATGAACCATTGCGAGGAGATCTATGCTGAGCTGGGCGTCGGGCTGACCCTCGCCGACGTCCGCGGAGAAAGCGCGTACAACGACGATCTGGCGGTGCTCGTCGCCGACCTGCAAGCCCGGGGGCTGGCTGTCACGAGCGACCGCGCGCAGGTCGTCTTTCTCGACGAGTTCAAGAGCAAGGACAGCGAGCCGGCCGCGTATATCGTGCAAAAGCAGGATGGTGGCTACCTCTACTCCACCACCGATCTCGCCGCGATTCGCTATCGCGCCGCCACGCTGAAGGCGGACAGGCTCCTCTACGTAGTCAATGCTCGCCAGAAATTGCACTTCCAGCAATTGTTTTCCGTGGCCCGTCAGGCGGATTACGTCGCGCCGCAAGTCCAACTGGAGCACGTTGGGTTTGGGGTTGTGCTGGGCGACGACGGCAAACCGTTCAAGACGCGTAGCGGCGATACCGTCAAGCTCGCTGAGTTGTTAGCGGAGGCGACGCAACGCGCCTACGACCTCGTCACGGAGAAAAGTCCGGAATTGCCCGAACCGGATCGGCGCGCGGTGGCTCAGGTCGTGGGCATCGGTGCGATCAAATACTTCGACCTGGCCAAGAACAGAAGTACGGATTACGTGTTCGATTGGGCCAGCATGCTGTCCTTCGAAGGCAATACCGCGCCGTACCTTCAGTATGCCTATACGCGTATCACAAGCGCATTGCGCCGTGCCGGCGAATGGGACGTCAAGGCAAACGTGAATCTCGAGGAACCCGCCGAGCGGCAACTTGCTCTTCAACTGGCCCGCTTCTCCGATGCCGTGCTCGCAGTCGCACAGGACGCGCTGCCGAATTACCTGTGCGCCTACCTGTACGAACTGGCCGCAGCGCTGATGCGCTTCTATGAAGCTTGCCCGGTCCTGAGCGCAAGCGTTGACTTCCTCCTCGCCCTAAAGAGGCTGTCGCAAAACATTTCTGCTGTGCGTCCAATTGAAGACCGGGCGTTGATGTGCTTGCTGGCGCGAGCCAACAAATCGAGGAATCTGTCCAAAAAACAGTGCGCGACCTCGTGGAGGCCGCGTAAAACCGCGTACA
>DASZIR010000118.1:0-4808 GCA_035948995.1 Paraburkholderia sp.
TGCCGGACAGCGGCGCGCTCAGGAAGGCGGTGCGGCCGCCGTTGATCATGTCTTCATACTGCTTCGATTCGCGCCGGCCGAGCGCGGCGGTGCGGGCCTTCTCGGTCGCGATGTAGGCGCCGATCGGCGCGCAGCCGTCGAGGCGCAGCAGGGTGAGCAGGTGTCCGCCGTCATCGACCACCGCGATCGCGACGGCCCATTTGTTTTTCTCGGCCTCGGCACGCGCGGCGTCGAGAATCTGCGTGGTTTCGGCAACGCCCAACACGGATTTCGTCAGCATAATGAATTTCCTCTCAGGTTGATGGTAAGGATTCTTCTACACGTTCTGTTCAGTGGCGCGCACCCCGTGCATCCCGCGCGGTCCGCTCGGTCCGCCGGCGTCTGGCAGCCGGGAATGGCCGTGACGAACAGGTCGGGCTGGCCGCCTTCCAAAGCGTGCGTTTTGTTGCGTAATGTTTCCGCAAGCTCGGGTTGTGCGATCGGGCGGGTGCGTGCCGGGTCCCGGCACAGGTGAGCGTCGGGTGCGGTGCCCGGTTCGGGAACCTCTTCCGGGCACGCCGGCACCGCTGGGCGGGGCCTTGCAACACCGCTGCGCTGGGGAATTTTACGTCCAAGCGCGGGTGGACGTAACGCCCGAAATAAAGGCCCCAGTTGCGCGGCGCGTCGAATACGGCGGCGCGCGGCAGGGTTTTGGCGGATCCGCTCGGCCTGGCTTGCGTGGTGCCGGTCGCTTTCAGGCCGGCGCTTTCAGGCCGGATTTGCCGCCCCGGCCCGATGCGGCAGCCGCCAGACATTTACAATCGGTTCCTACGCATTCAACCCATACAGTGCTCACCATGCCAGCTATCAGCGGTCTCTACGTCTATCCGATCAAATCGTGCGCCGGTATTGCACTGAATACGGCGCGGCTGTTGCCGTCCGGCCTGGCATACGATCGGAACTGGATGGTGACCGACCCAGGCGGCCACATGCTGACCCAGCGCAGCCATGCGCGTCTTGCGCTCGTCAAGGTCGCGTTAGGCGAGCACGAGCTGATCGTGTCGGCGCCCGGCATGGCCGAACTGCGCACGCCGCTCGCCGTCGCAGCGTTGAGCGGAGCCGAAGTACTCGGGGCCACTGTCTGGAACGATACGGTGCAGGCCTTCGACACCGGCGCGGCCACGGCAGCCTGGTTTTCCGAATTCCTCGGCGTGCCCGCGCGGCTCGTGCGCTTCGATCCGGCGTTGGAGCGCGTGGCTGATGCGCGCTGGACGGGGAGCATTCGGGCCATCGCGCAGTTTGCCGACGGGTTTCCGCTGCTGGTGATTGGCGAGGCCTCGCTCGCCGATCTGAACGCGCGCCTGCAAGGCAAGGGCGCGCCCTCGATCCCGATGAACCGCTTCAGGCCGAACCTGGTCGTGACGGGTCTCGACGCCTACGAAGAAGACTACGTGGAAAGCGTCACGATACGCACGCGTGACGAAGCGGTGCAGCTCAATCTCGTCAAGCCGTGCGCGCGCTGCCCGATCCCCACCATCGACCAGGCCACCGGCGCGCCGAATCCCGACTGGCCGAATGAACCGCTCGACACGATGGGCGCCTATCGGGCCAATGCGCGGCTCGGCGGCGCCTTGACCTTTGGCCAGAATGCGGTCGTTGCCGCGGGCGCCGGCACGCTGCTGGCGCTTGGCCAGAAGGTCGAAGCGGAGCTGGGCTTCGGCGACTAGTGCACGGGTTCGCGCAGCCGGTGGCGCGCGCTGCCGGCCCGGTGTGATTTTCGCGCGGCAATCGTCGATACATGACCCGTGATCTTTGGCTAGACTGAGAGGGCCGCAGCGGCTCGCGCGCGGCGCCCATGACCCGCGAGATCCAGCCCATTCACCGTGTGTGATGCTCAACCACCGAAGGGAACCCCATGTCGACGATCACTGTTGAAAGCCTGAAGCAACTGTTTCCTGCCGCTGACAACATACCGGAAGATGCCCGGCTGGCCGCGCCGATCCACCAGCGCGTGTCGCTCGTGAACGGCGAGTTGAGGACGTGGGACGGCGCCTGCAAGACCGTACTGTCACCCGTTTGCGTGCGGCAGCCGGATGGCGAAGTGGCGCAGACTGAGATTGGCAGCTACCCGGTGATGGGCGAGGCGGAAAGCGATGCGGCGCTGGACGCCGCCGTCAACGCCTACGATTCCGGTCGTGGCGAATGGCCGACCATGACGGTCGCCCAGCGCATTGCCTGCATGCAGGATTTCATCAAGCGCATGGTGGCGCAGCGCAATCTGATCGTGAATCTGATCATGTGGGAGATCGGCAAGAGCCTGACGGACTCGCAAAAGGAGTTCGACCGCACGGTCACCTATATGCTGGCCACCATCGACGCGCTCAAGAAACTCGACAACGGCAACTCGCGTTTTGTGATCGCCGAGGGCACAATCGGCCAGATCCGGCGCACGCCGCTTGGCGTCGTGCTGTGCATGGGGCCGTATAACTACCCGCTGAACGAGACCTTCGCGACCTTGATACCGGCGCTGCTGATGGGCAATACGGTTGTGTTCAAACCGCCGCAGTACGGGACCTTGCTGTTCTATCCGCTGCTCGAGGCGTTTCGCGACGCGTTCCCCAAGGGCGTGATCAACACGATCTATGCGCCGGGCGCGGTGGTGGTGCCGCACATGCTGGCCTCGGGCAAGATCAATGTGCTGGCGCTGATCGGTTCCAGCAAGGTTGCGGACCATCTGAAGAAGCAGCATCCGAAGTCACACCGGCTGCGTGCCGTGCTGGGTCTCGACGCAAAGAACGCGGCCATCGTTCTGCCTGACGCGGACCTCGATCTGGCCGTCAAGGAATGCCTGCTGGGTGCCTTGTCGTTCAATGGGCAGCGGTGCACGGCGCTCAAGATGCTGATCGTCCACCAGTCGATTGTCGAGCCGTTTCTCCAGCGCTTCTGCTCCGAACTCGCCAAACTCAAGGTGGGCATGCCGTGGGAGCCGGGCGTATCGATCACGCCGTTGCCCGGCATGCATCGAACGGCGTATATGACCGAGGCGATCGACGATGCGAAGTCCAAAGGCGCACGCGTCATCAATGAAGACGGCGGCGTGTTCTGCAAGACCCTGTTCTATCCGGCCGTGGTCTACCCGGTGACGGAGGGCATGATGCTGTACCGCGAGGAACAGTTCGGTCCGATCATTCCGGTCACGCCTTTCGTGGACCTCGAAGCCGCGCTGGACTACGTGATCACCTCCGATCATGGCCAGCAGGTCAGCATCTTCGGTACGGATCCTGTGGTGATCGGCGAGCTGGTCGATCCGCTCGTCAACCAGGTATGCCGCGTGAATATCAATTGCCAGTGTCAACGCGGGCCGGACGTATTCCCGTTTGCCGGGCGCAAGGATTCGGCGGAGGGCACCTTGTCGGTCACCGACGCACTGCGCGCATTTTCGATTCGTTCGATGGTCGCGGCCAAACAGACCGACGACAGCAAGGCGTTGCTCGACGCGATCGTCGCGGACCATACGTCGAAATTCATCAATACGGGTTTTATTTTCTGAGTACGGTGCAGTGCATGGGGGCAGTGGTGGGGTGAGGTTTGTCTGATTTCACCTTGTACTCCCGGTGCTTGAGTGCCGATACCTATGTGGCTTTGGCCCTTCTGGCGTCTTTTGATAAGTCTGGAATCCTGTCGTTATAACGAAGCGTTCGGAGGGTGCCCGGCTCCACACCACCGCAATTTTTCACACGCAATGCGTCAGTGATTCAATGTACGAGCAGGCGCACGACAAGGCCGAACACACCCAGGGCAATGGCGAGCGCAGCAATCGTGGCGGGCAGCACCAGGACAATCACCCACAAGGTCCTGAAGGATCCGGAGGAACGCCGGGCGCCCCCGGCGTCTCCCGACGGGCCAGCCTTCGAGGTTCCGCTTTCAGTTTCATTCATGACTACTCGTCCGTTTGTTTGTGCGATTGCCGGGGCAAGCCGCGTGTGGCTATCCTGGGCAGCCACGGGGACGCGTAGGCGTCCCGCCTGCATCGGCCATGCGATCATCTCATGGTGGGCATTGTCGACGCTGTGTTACGGCGCGTCGCTCCGTCTTGCCGTCCTGGATGGCTGTGACAGTGTAGCCCCCATGGGATAGCGACCGCAGCATGAACTGGCCGTGCGAGCGGGAATTGAGCGGCTCGCGGGCAGCGCGGATGGGGCGCAGCCACGTGACCATAAACGCCGGGCGCCCCGCAATCGGCCCGTCGCGCCGCGAGGGGCACCCATGTCAAACGGCGGCGCGGGCAGCGCGTCCGCGTGAATCGGACTTTGGGGTTGCCGGCGAAGTTAATGACGAAGCTATGGCGCAACTTAAGCGCGCCTTAAGCGCCCCTTAAGCAAGAGCGCATACATTGGTGGCTTATCCAGCCGGCAGACGGGCAGACGGAACATTCATCCGTTGCATTGCCGGTTTCGACAGGATTGTGATCAGGGCGCGCGAGAAATAAGGCGCCGTGCCTTCGGCATGCGAGCGCGGCGCTCGCGCCAGCCGTTAAACATTTGGTTCGACGCAACCGGTATTGCGTCGACAGTGACGTCCAGTTGCCCCTAAGCGTTTGCCTTGGGGCGACCTTTGCAGGCCCGGCTTCCAGTCGGGCCTTTTTTCTGTGCGCCGAGCATGCGCAGCAGCTTGGGGGTGCAAGTCCCCTGCCCAACCCGATGGTGGTGAAGGGCTAGTGAAACGCAAGGGCGTCGTCGCGAGGCGGGGTCTGAAGGAAGCGCGTAGCAAAGCCACGACCTGACGAACAGAAATCAGATACGAGGCCTACCCGGCCGGACGAGCGAGCA
>DASZIR010000119.1:0-22995 GCA_035948995.1 Paraburkholderia sp.
CATCGAATCGACGTCGCGCACGACGCCGTCACGCATCTTCACTTCTTCCATCATTTCGGCGCGCAGCCGCAAGCGTGCCAGCGGCGTTTTCAGGTCATGCGCGACGCCGGCCAGCATCACGGCCCGGTCGTTTTCAGTACGCGCCACTTCCTGAACCATCTGGTTGAAACCGTGCGTCAACTGCCGCAACTCGCGCGGACCGCGCTCGGGCACCGGCGGCACCGGCAAGCCGCGGCCGAAGCGCGCCACCGCCTGGGCGAGCGAGCGCAACGGCTGCTGCAGCGCCCACGCGGCAAAGAGCGCCGCCATCACCGCGAACGAGAAAATGATCGCGAGCCACAGCACCGTGCGATCGAGCGAACGCGGCGGCCGCAATGGCTGCACCGGCACCACGATCCAGCTGCGATCCGTGGCGGCGCGCACCCATAGCGTGGGCGGACGGCCTGGCTGGCCGACCCGCACCTGGGTGCCGGCGGGCATGCGATCGCGCACGTCCTCGATGAAACGCTCGAGCGGCGCCGGCAGATTGGCGCTTTCCGGCGGCACGTCAGCGCTCGCCGGATCGACCAGCCTGACGCGCGACGGCAACGGCTGGTCCGGCGTGCGGGCGACGTGCTGGCGCACCGCGTCGACGAGGAAAGTGGCTTCCTCGACTGCGTAGCGCGTTTGCAACTGGCTGCGCTCGAGCCGCATCAGCGCGTACCACGCGAAATGCGACAGCAGCAGCACCGCAATAACTAGCAGCGCGAGGCGCCCGAACAACGAATCAATGGGCCGGCGCATGCTGTTCGCCATCCGGCACGAACACGTAGCCGCGCCCGCGAACGGTCTGAATAAACCGGGGGGTGGACGGATCGGTTTCGAGGATGCGGCGCAGGCGCCATACCTGCACGTCGATGCCGCGGTCGGTGCCGTCATATTCCGGACCATGCAGCAATTCGAGCAGGCGCTCGCGGGTCAGCGTGCGCATCGGGTGATTGACAAAAATCTTGAGTAGCGCGAACTCGCTGCCCGACAAGGTGAGCGGCTTGTCTTCCAGATTCAGCGTGCGAGACTGGAAATCCAGCGTAAAGCGCCCGAAGCTAAACGGTTCGCGCTGCTCCGGCGCCGCTGCCGACGGCAGCGTGCGGCGCCGCCGCAGCACCGCCTGCACGCGCGCCAGTAACTCGCGCGGGTTGAACGGCTTGCCGAGGTAATCGTCCGCGCCCAGTTCGAGGCCGACGATGCGGTCCACGTCATCGGCGCGCGCGGTCAGCATGATCACCGGAATATCGTCGCCCGAAGCGCGCAGCTTCCTGAGCGCCGTCAGACCGTCCACGCCCGGCATCATCAGGTCGAGCACGATCAGATCCGGGCGCTCGCGCTCGAGCCGGCGTTCGAGCGAGCCGGCGTCGTGCAGCACCGAGACCTCGATGCCCTGACGGGCCAGATAGTCGCGCAGCAGATCGCGAAGTTCGAGGTCGTCATCGACGACAAGTATTTGAGTAGCCATGGGATGAAGTTTAACGCGCAGGAGGTGGGGTTTTCGGGCCGGACACCCGCCAAAGGGTTACCGGGTGTTACGCAGAAAGGCGCACGTAATGTCACGTAATAGCGGCGGCGGGTCGCGTAACACAGTGAGGTTCGCGGGTCTCTACGCTGTGACTTACCGAATGCAGGCCGTCCCGTGTTGCCGTGTTTGCATCGTCGGCTATTCCATTACAAGGAGCCACTCATGTCCACAAAAATGTCACGCTTCGTCGCCGTCGCCGCAGCATCGATCGCTATTGGCCTTGGTGCAGCTTACGCCGCTCAACCTGACGGCCCGGGAGGCTGGCACCACGGCCACTTCATGCAGGAAATGAACCAGTTGCACAGCCAGCTTAACCTGAATGCGGATCAGGAAAAGCAGTGGCAGGCCGCGCTCGACACGATGAAACAGAACCGTGAAGCCGAGCGCGCCAGCCACAAGCAGATGCACGACCAGATGAAAGCGCTGCAACAACAGCCCATTCTCGATCTGAACGCGCTGCACGACGCCCATCAGAAGGTCGAAGAGCAGAACCACCAGTTGCGCGAGCAGACCGTGGCGGCGTGGCTCACCTTCTACAATGGTCTGAACGACAAGCAGAAGACCATTGTCAGCACGGCCCTCAAGCAACATTGGGCCAAGATGGAAGCGCGCCACGAGAAGATGGGCGAGCATGGCGAACACCACAAGGGCGCGGCATCGGCCCCGGCGGCCAATCAGTAAGCCATCGCTCGCAAGCGAAGATACGGCGGGCCGCTGTTCGCCCGCCGTCTGCGCAAAAAAAACGCCACGGAAGTCACTTCCGTGGCGTTTCTGTATGCACTCCCTCCTTGAGCGGCCCGCACGATCAGCCGCAACCCCTCAAACCCCACCCGTTGCCCGCTCAATCATTCAATGAGCCGAGATCGAACACCAGCACCTCCGCTGCATCGCCCTTCTCGAGCGTCACCGTATCGGCATCCGCGATCATGGCGGCGTCCCCCGCGCCGAGCGCCTCGCCGTTGACGGTGAGTGCGCCGCGCGCAACGTGCACATAGGCGCGCCGGCCTTTCTGCAGCGGCAACGCAGCCTGCTCCGCACCGTCGATCAGCGCCGCGTAAATCGACGCATCCGAGTGAATCGTCACCGAACCGTCGCGCCCGTCCGGCGACGCCACGATCCGCAGCCGCCCGCGCTTGTCGGCATCGTCGAAGCGCTTTTCCTCGTAGCCCGGCTGATTGCCCGCGCGCTGCGGCAAGACCCAGATTTGCAGCAGATGCACCGGCTCGTCCTGCGACGCATTGAACTCGCTGTGCATCACGCCAGTGCCTGCGCTCATGCGCTGCACGTCGCCGTGCCGGATCGTCGAGCCGTTGCCCATGCTGTCGCGATGCGCCAGCCCGCCGTCGAGCACATAGGTGACGATCTCCATATCGCGATGACCGTGGGTGCCGAAGCCTTGCCCGCCCGCGATACGGTCTTCGTTGATCACGCGCAGCGCTCCGAAGTGCATGTGATCCGCATCGTAGTAATCGGCAAACGAGAAGCTGTGATACGAGTCGAGCCAGCCGTGGTTGGCATGGCCTCGTTCTTCAGAGCGGCGAATCTCGATCATAGGGTTCTCCTGGTGAGTACGTTGCGATGACCAGAATGTATGGGCGCACACCGTCCGGCACAACCGGCGCGGGTGCACCGGATCGTTTCATAAATCCGGGCAATCGGCCTCCGGCGCCGCCGCCAGCGACGCGCGGCGGTGACCGTGCGGGTCGACACGCGCGATGTGTCACCGGGGCCCGCAGCCGGGCAAACACGCAGGTGTCCCCCACACACTCAGGCACCCTCGCGACGCCAGGGCGCCATGGTCCGCCTGTTCGGGTAAAATACCGCGCTTTTCGGGCGGACTCAGTCGTGCCGCCCCGCCGGACGGCCTGTCCTCGGGCCTCATGAACCCGGCACAACAATTTTGACCGCCTAGAATAGCGACGGCCGGCCACAAGCTGGCGTTCGTCGACACCGTTACATCGGGACGATCAGTCTGATCGAGGAGAACCATGAAGAAGTTCGCAGTGTGCGTGGCGCTTGACGTCATGACCACCGGCGCGATCGCGAAGGCATGCAAAACCGCGCGCATCGGCGTCGACGCCAGCTCCCCGCCCTTCGAATCGGCAGCCGTCACTGGCCGGATCCATGGCCGGAACGTGGGCATCAAGGCCGATCGGACGCAGACAGGCACCCAGGTCACCTGATCCAGTCACCCCGAAGCATCCGGAACTCGGGACGGACCCGCATGGGCCTGTCGCGAGCTTCGTAATACAGTCGGAAAACGCGCTGCCCCGCCGGCAACGGCACGACGGGCAGCCCAGCGAAGCTGGGCGGAACGTCGTGTCGGGCCGCTCCAGACCGGAGCACGGCGAGGCAGTCATGATTTGCACAGCGGCGCGCTGTGCACCGCGCGGACAAGCCGGGCCTTGTTCAGGCCTGATGGGGCCGGTCCGAATGGCCCAGCCCACCTATCACGCGGTGCAAGCCAGACCGCGTCTTTCGCGGTGCGCATCCCACGCATCGTCAAGGACCTCATATATGCACCTTCAAGGCTACGGCCCGCTGCTTCTTTACGGCACCTGGCAAACCGTCAAACTGGCGGTCCTGTCGCTGGCGTTCGCATTTGTACTGGGCCTGCTCGGCGCGGCGGCCAAACTGTCGAAAAACCGGGTGTCCTACAGTGTCGGCACGGTCTATACGACGCTCGTGCGCGGCGTCCCCGACCTCGTGCTGATGCTGCTGCTCTTCTACAGCATGCAGATCGTGCTGAACAACCTGACCGACGTGCTCGGCTGGGACCAGATCGACATTGACCCGTTCGTGGCCGGCGTCGCCGTGCTCGGCTTCATCTATGGCGCGTACTTCACCGAGACGTTCCGCGGCGCCTTTCTTGCCGTGCCGCGCGGCCAGCTCGAGGCGGGCGCAGCCTATGGCATGACCGGCTGGCAGGTGTTTTCCCGCATCATGTTCCCGCAGATGATGCGCTTCGCGCTGCCGGGCATCGGCAATAACTGGCAGGTGATGGTGAAAGCCACCGCACTGGTGTCGATCATCGGCCTCGCCGACGTCGTGAAAGCCTCCCAGGATGCCGGCAAAGGCACCTTGAGGTTCTTCTTCTTCACCCTGCTGGCGGGGGCGATCTACCTCGTCATCACCACGGTCTCGAACTTCGTGCTGATGTACCTCGAAAAGCGCTACTCGACCGGCGTACGAAAGGCGGACCTATGATCGAGATCATTCAGGAATACTGGCGCAACTACCTTTACAGCGACGGCTACCGCTTCACCGGCCTCGCAATCACGCTGTGGCTGCTGGTGGTGTCGATCGGCCTCGGTTTCTGCCTGTCGATTCCGCTGTCGGTCGCGCGCGTGTCGAAGAAGAAGTGGCTCGCCCGCCTCGTGTGGCTCTATACCTACGTGTTTCGCGGCACGCCGCTCTATGTACAGCTGCTGCTCTGCTACACCGGCCTCTACAGCCTCGAGATCGTCCGCAACCACGAGCTGACCAACGCGTTCTTCCGCGACGGCATGCACTGCACGCTGCTCGCCTTCACGCTGAACACCTGCGCATATACAACTGAAATCTTCGCCGGTGCCATCAGGGCCACGCCATATGGGGAAATCGAAGCCGCGCGCGCCTATGGCATGTCGCCGTTCACGCTGTACCGGCGCGTGATTCTGCCGTCGGCGCTGCGCCGCGCGCTGCCGTACTACAGCAACGAAGTGATTCTGATGCTGCATGCCACCACGGTCGCCTTCACCGCTACCGTGCCGGACATCCTGAAGATCGCCCGCGACGTGAACTCGGCCACCTACCAGTCGTTCAACGCGTTCGGCCTCGCCGCCCTGCTCTATCTGATTATCTCTTTCACGCTGGTGTGGCTGTTCCGCCGCGCCGAGCGCCGCTGGCTCGCTTATTTGCGGCCGCAAGGCAAATAAGCTGTCCAAGGACCCAGATGAACACAAAGAAGCAAAAGCTCTTCGTCGACGAACTCCACAAACAGTACGGCGACAACGAAGTCCTCAAAGGCGTCTCGCTGCGGGCCAACGCGGGCGACGTCATCAGCGTGATCGGCTCGTCCGGCTCGGGCAAGAGCACGATGTTGCGCTGCATTAACTTTCTCGAGCAGCCCAACTCCGGGCGCATCTTCGTCGACGGCGAAGAGGTCCGCACGCAGATCGCCAAGGGCGGGGCGCTGCGCGTCTCCGATCCCAGGCAGTTGCAGCGCGTGCGCACCAGGCTGTCGATGGTGTTCCAGCACTTCAATCTGTGGGCACACATGAACGTGCTCGAGAACATCGTCGAGGCGCCGGTGCACGTGCTCGGCCTGCCGCGCCGCGAAGCGGAGGACCGCGCCCGCCAGTACCTGGAGAAGGTCGGCCTCGCGCCGCGCGTGGAGAAGCAGTATCCGTCGCACCTGTCCGGAGGCCAGCAGCAGCGCGTCGCGATTGCCCGCGCGCTGGCGATGCATCCCGATGTGATGCTGTTCGACGAACCGACCTCCGCGCTCGATCCGGAACTGGTCGGCGAAGTGCTGAAGGTGATGCAGACGCTCGCCGAAGAAGGCCGCACGATGATCGTCGTCACCCACGAGATGGCATTCGCGCGCAACGTATCGAACCATGTGATGTTCCTGCACCAGGGGCGCGTCGAGGAAGAGGGTCACCCGGACGAAGTATTCAGGAACACGAAAAGCGAGCGGCTCAGGCAGTTCCTCTCGGGCAGCCTTAAATAACGTTTAATACAACAGACTGTACTTCGCAGGCTGTACTTCGCGGCTGTACTTCGCGGCTGTACTTCGCAGCTGTAGTTCATGTAGCATTACAAGGTGCTTACAGAAGCGCCTTGTTTATCTCCGCATCGCATGTTGCGGACGTCAATCGTCCCAAGATATGCGTCATTCCCCCGCCTTTTCGCCCTACTCCCGTCGTTTTACATCGTCAATAGTGGCAATCCTTGACGTTGCGTCGAGCGAACCGTGATTCCCTTGTCACACAAGGCTTGCATGGTGTTTGTGGGACGCCGCACAGGCTCCTTGATCACACCACTATTGCAATTTGGAGACATCTGTCCGACCAGGGACCAATTTCTTCTCCCATCCCAGGGTATTTTTGATAAATTAGTAACCAAAGTACCAAAACAAAGTTGATTAAAAGTAGTTTCACTTCAAAACGCAGAGGAGATACCGGTCGACGAGGGATCGGCATGACGCAAAGATAGCTCCGCGCTACGCGTCATGACAGGGCACCCTGATCGCACCCAATCGTCTCCCTGGTACGAGATTTCTGTTCGGCGCTTCTGGCGTCCGAACACCATTCGCAGTACTGGGTTTTTCTTTTGACAGGGCATGGAGGAGAAGATGAAGAAAGCATTACTCGCCGCGGCGCTGATGTCGGCCGGTGTAGTTGCGCACGCACAAAGCAGCGTAACGCTGTACGGCCGCCTGGATGCGGGTGTCGAATACATCAGCGGCCTTCCCAACAACAGCTACACCGGTTCCACCTCGCGCTGGCGCGTTGAGAGCGGTGACTGGGGCACGAGCCTGTGGGGCATGAAGGGTGTCGAAGACATCGGTGGCGGCAACAAGATCCTGTTCCAGTTGGAAGGCTCCTTCAGCACGGTGACGGGCGCAGGCCCTGGCGGTGGCGAGCTCTTCAATCGCTGGGCAACGGTCGGCGGGTCGAATGACCAGTTCGGTACCCTGCTCCTCGGTCGCGAACTCTTCATCTCGAACGGTGTGTGGGACTTCGACCCGTTCGGTCAATCGAACTGGTCGTCGGCATCGCTGGTGCGTGGCCGCAACTGGCCGCAATCGAGCAACAACGTGTCGTACCAGTCGCCGAAGTTCTACGGCTTTGACGTGTACGGCCAGTACGCGCTGTCGAACGCGACGAACTGGAACGGCAACGGCACGACCCCGCAAGGTCGCGAAGACGGCCTGCAACTGACCTACACGAGCTCGCTGTTCCAGTTGCGCGGCCTGTATGACGAAATCCGCAATCCGACGACCGGCTCGCTTGGCGACGTCGCTGCGGGTAGCCCGAACGGCCCGTTCAGCTTCGGTCGTGAGTACTTCGTCGGCGCCAACGTGTTCCTCGGCCAGTTCAAGATTCAGGCCGTGTACCAGGGTGCCCGTACTTCCGGCGAGCGCAATGTTCCGATCGGCACGCCGACGACGACCAGCCAGGAATGGGGCGGCGTAACGTGGCAAGCCACGCCGGCCGCAGCGCTGATCGCAGCCGTGTACCACGTCAATGCGAACAACGGTGGGGGCAACGCGAACATCTACACGATTGGCGGTTCGTACAACCTGTCCAAGCGTACGCTGCTCGACATCCAGATCGCTACCGTGCGTAACAGCAAGACGGCTAACTTCGGTCTCGATGCGAACAACGCAGGCGCGGGCGGCACGGTTGGGGGCTCGGCTACCGATCCGGGTGTGGTCGGCTCCTCCGCCTACAACGAGAACCCGACTCCTGGCCACAGCCAGACCGGTGTTTATGCAGGTATCCAGCACTCGTTCTAAGCGAACGGTGCAGTCAGAACAGCTTTAGAATCTTTTTCACGCTGCTGCGAGAGGCGCGTATCGGTGCGATGTCCGAAAGGGTATCGCACCGTTTTTTATTGGCGTAAGCGAATCTGGGTCCGCTGCGCGTATCAACGTTCAATTGCCACGCCGGCACCAGGCAATGCCGGATGCCGGGGGCATCAAGTCAGACTGCGCGTCAAACCGCAACTGCCGTAGTCAACTGCCCTTACACCGCCGCTTCGTTTTCCTCGCCGGTGCGAATGCGGATCACCCGCTCGACTTCTGCCACGAAGATCTTGCCGTCGCCGATCTTGCCGGTACGCGCCGCGCCGATGATGGCGTCGATGACCTGATCGCACTGGTCGTTCGCCACCACCACTTCGATCTTCACTTTCGGCAGGAAATCGACCACATATTCGGCGCCGCGATAGAGTTCGGTGTGCCCTTTCTGCCGCCCGAAGCCTTTGACCTCGGTAACCGTCAGGCCTGTCAGGCCAACTTCCGCAAGTGCTTCGCGCACTTCGTCGAGCTTGAACGGTTTGATGACTGCAGTAATGCGTTTCATGGCGTACCTCGTCTCGTGATTGGATTGTTCGGAAACGTCGAAAGGGAATAGATAGATTTGATTCTACGCTGCGCCGGACGGCTTGCGGACATTCCGGCGCGCGCCCTCATCCGGGCTTCAATCCAGGCGTCGTTCATTCGACCGGCTCGGTGTAGCGCGAGGTGATCGGATAACGCCAGTCGCGGCCGAACGCGCGGTGCGTCACGCGAATGCCGATCGGCGCCTGGCGGCGCTTGTATTCGTTGATCTTGATGAGGCGCGTGACGCGCTTCACGTCGTCCACCGCGTAGCCCGCGGCGATGATCTCGGCGAGCGAGCGGTCCTCCTCCATGTACATGCGCATGATGGCGTCGAGCACTTCGTACGGCGGCAGGCTGTCCTGGTCGGTCTGGTTCTCGCGCAACTCGGCCGACGGCGCGCGCGTGAGAATCCGCTCCGGGATAATGTCGCGCTTTGCGAAGGTAGTGGCCGCATTGCGGTAATGGCAGAGCCGGTAAACCAGCGTCTTGGCGATGTCCTTGATGACCGCGAAGCCGCCAGCCATGTCGCCGTACAACGTGCAGTAGCCGACCGCCATCTCGCTCTTGTTGCCGGTGGTCAGCACGATCGAGCCGAACTTGTTCGACAGCGCCATCAGCAGCGTGCCGCGAATGCGCGCCTGAATGTTTTCCTCGGTGGCGTCTTCTGCGCGGCCTGCGAACTCGCTCGCGAGCGACGTGCGGAACGCGTCGAACATCGGCGCTATGGCGATTTCGTCGTAGCGCACGCCGACCCGGCGCGCCATCTCGGCGGCATCGGTGGTCGAGATGTCCGCGGTGTAGCGCGACGGCATCATCACCGCGCGCACCCGCTCGGCGCCCAGCGCATCGCAGGCGACGGCCAGTACCAGCGCCGAATCCACACCGCCGGACAGGCCGATGATCGCGCCCGGAAAGCCATTCTTGTTGATGTAGTCGCGCACCCCCATCACGAGCGCCGCGTAGACCTGCGCCTCCAGCGGCTGTTCGGGCGCGACCGTGGTGGGCACCGGGCGCGCGCCGTCGAATTCGACGATGGCATGGCCTTCCTCGAACTGCGCCATCTTCGCGACCAGCTCGCCGTTGCCGTCCAGCACGAACGAGCCGCCGTCGAACACCAGCTCGTCCTGAGCGCCGACCATGTTCACGTAAACCATCGGCACGCCGGTCTCGCGAATCCGCGCCCGCAGGATGTCGACCCGCACCGCGTCCTTGTTCAGGTGGTACGGCGAGCCGTTCGGAATCAGCAGCACCTGGGCGCCCGCCGCTTTGGCCTGCTGGGCCGCGGGTGAGTGCCAGACGTCCTCGCAGATCACCACGCCGTACTTGACGCCATCCAGCTCGAACACGAACGGTTTCGGATCCGACGCGAAGTAGCGCTTCTCGTCGAACACCTCGCTGTTGGGCAGATCCTGCTTCAGATAGGTGCCCACGACCTTGCCGTCGACGATCAGCGAGGCGGCGTTGAAGGTGTCGACCGGCGGCACGCCGCGCTCGATTGGCGCGTTTGCTTTACCATGGCCGTGCGCGGCGTCGCGGTGGGGATGACCGACCACCACGTGCAAGCCGGCGAACGGCTTCAGTTGTCCGGCGAGATCGGCGAGCGCCGCGGCGCTCGCCGCATAGAACGCCGGGCGCAGCAGCAGGTCTTCCGGCGGGTAGCCGGAGAGCGCGAGTTCCGGGGCGACGAGCAGCTTCGCACCATCGTTGTGCGCAGCGCGTGCAGCGGCGACGATCTTCGCGACATTGCCGGCGAAATCGCCGACGGTGACATTGAGTTGAGCAAGAGCGATTCGGGTCTTCATGGCAGGATCGAAGGCAAGCCGCGTGGCTTGCCGGTTGCGGCGGCTGGGGTGGCTCGACGGAACTGACAAACTCGGACAAACACAGTCGGACAAACACAGACAAACGAACGATGCACCGCCAGGCGCGGGGCTTCGTTCAGATCGGAACAGTCAAAAGATTGAACCAGCAACGCTTTGATTATCGCACGGGCATTCTGGCCTCGCCCTCCGAGGTGGACGCCGCCGAATGGAACGCCCTCCTCGCCCAGCAGGCGCAGCCCACGCCGTTTCTGCGGCATGAGTTCCTGAGCGCGCTGCACGCGAGCAAATCCGCGGTCGCCGATACGGGCTGGGCGCCGCAGTTTGTCACGCTGAGCGATCCGCGCACGGGACGGCTGGCCGCTGCGGCGCCGGTGTACCTGAAGGGGCACTCGTACGGCGAATATGTGTTCGACTGGGCATGGGCCGATGCGTACAAGCGCAATGGCCTCGCCTACTATCCGAAGCTCCTGTGCGCGGTGCCGTTCACGCCGGTGCAGGGCAACCGGCTGCTGGCCGCGGACCCGCACGCGCTGCGCCACCTCGCCGCGACGCTGATGGCGTTTGCCGAACAGGCCGACGTGTCGTCGCTGCATGTGCTCTTTCCAACCGAAACCGAAGCGCATGCGCTCACCGGGCTCGGCATGATGCAGCGCGAGGGTGTGCAGTTTCACTGGCTGAACGACGGTTATCGCGACTTCGACGACTTCCTCTCGACGCTCGAGCAGAAGAAACGCAAGAACATCCGCGCGGAGCGCCGCAAGGTGCGCGAAGCGGGCGTCACGACGCGCCGAGTGCGGGGCGAAGAGATCAGCGACGAGCAGTGGCGCTTTTTTGCCAGATGCTACAGGCAGACCTATCGCGAGCACTTTTCGAGTCCGTATCTGAACCTCGAATTTTTCCGCACGATTGGCGCGACGATGCCCGAGAACCTGCTGCTCGTGATCGCGGAATATGACGGCAAGCCGATTGCGAGTTCGCTCGTGGTCTACCAGCGCGACGGGAAAACCGGCGGCACGCTGTACGGCCGCTATTGGGGGGCGCTCGAACATGTACCGTGCCTGCACTTCGAGACCGCTTACTACCAGCCGCTCGAATTCTGCATCGAGGAAAAGCTCGGCGCATTCGAGGGCGGCGCGCAAGGCGAACACAAGATGGCGCGTGGCTTTCTGCCCACCGTCACGCGTTCGGCGCACTGGCTCGCGCATCCGGCGTTTGCCGACGCGGTGGGGCGTTTTCTCGACAGCGAAGCGAACAGCATCCACGCGTACGTGGATGAGTTGCGCGATCACAATCCGTTCAGGAGCTAGACGCGGCCGGTGCATGGTGCCGCGGCGGCTTTATATGGGACACTTGTGCACCCGGACGAACCCGGACGATAGCGGGCTTAGGGCCCGCTGCCCCGCTCCTCATCCACGCCCTCACTTTTTTTCGCCACACCCATGCCGTGGTTTCTTTATCTGATCGAATGCGCCGACGGCAGCGTCTATACCGGCATCGCCGTTGACGTGCAGGCGCGTTTCGACAAGCACGTGAACGGCACCGGCGCGCGTTACACGCGCTCGCGCAAGCCGTTGCAGGTGCTGGCGTCGTTTGAACTGGCCGATCGCTCGAGCGCGTCGCGCGCCGAGTACTGGGTCAAGCGGCTGTCCGCGCCTGAGAAGCGCGCGCTGGCCGCCGGTGCGCGTACGCTCGAATCTGTGTTGCCGGTGCCTGCTGAGGCGGAGGCTGAGATCGAGGCAGACGCGGAGGCGGAAGAGCCGGGCAGCGCGTAGCGCGCGTCATTCTGCCTCCTTCTCGTGCCTGGGTCCGCATTGACGCGTCGTGACTCACGACCGGAATCGCCGCTTCATGAAAAAACCGCGCTGCCCTCTCGGGCCAGCGCGGTTTTTTTACCGACGGCGCAAGTGAACCGGCTTACTTCTTGTAGTTCGCCACGCCTTCGCTGATTTCCTTGTGTGCGGCTTCGACGTCCGCCCAGCCTTCGACCTTCACCCACTTGCCCTTTTCCAGCACCTTGTATTGCTCGAAGAAGTGCTTGATCTGGTCTTTCAGGTACGAGGGCACATCGTCGATCGACTTGAGGTTCGCCGTCATCGGGCAGATCTTGTCGTGCGGCACGGCGATCAGCTTGGCGTCGACGCCCGATTCGTCCGTCATCTGCAGCATGCCGAGCGCGCGCGCGCGCACGACCGAGCCGGCCAGCAGCGGGAACGGGGTGATCACCAGCACGTCGACCGGGTCGCCGTCGCCCGACAGCGTCTGCGGAATGAAGCCATAGTTGGCCGGATAGCGCATGCCGGTGCCGATGAAACGGTCGACGACGAGCAGGCCCAGATCCTTGTCGGCTTCGTACTTCACCGGATCGCTCTGCGCCGGGATTTCGATGATGACGTTGAAATCTTGCGGAAGGTCTTTGCCTGCGGGGACGTGATTGAAGCTCATGAGCGCTCTCTGATCAGGATGAAATTCGGAACACAGCGCGCGATGCGGCGTCTGACCGGGGTCAGGCACGGCACAACGGGCCGGAAGTGCGGGATACGCCATTATAGCCAATCGGCCGATGGCACCCGCTGGAGGATCGGCGCGATAATCGTTACAGGGACGCCCGGCGGGCGTGGCGGCAGCGAGTGCCGCACGCCAGGCCACCGTGTCGTCGTGGGTTCTTTTGCCGGGCCGCAGGGGCGCGATGCGGGCGCAGCATCGGGCAGATGGATTTGGAGTTGCGCCGTAGTGACCCGCGGCTGGCCCGTATCTGGCCCGTATCTGGCCCGCAGCACGCGGCGGCCGCACAGCCTTTTCAACCAGGAGCATGCATGGAAGAAGCAAAACACTTCATCGGCAGCGAATGGGTCGCCCCTCTCGGTGGCGAGACGATTCCGGTGCTCGATCCGTCTGACGGACAGCCATTCACGCATCTGGCCCGTGGCACGGCCGCGGATATCGAAGCCGCCGTACGCGCCGCGCGGCAAGCCTTCGAAGGCCCATGGGGCCTGGCGAGCGCGGCGGAGCGCGGGCGCGTGCTGTACCGGCTGTCCATGCTGGTCACCGCGCGCCACGAAGAACTCGCGCAACTGGAAGCGCGCGACACCGGCAAACCATTGCGCCAGGCCCGTGCGGACGCGGCAGCACTCGCCCGCTACTTCGAGTTTTACGCAGGCGCCGCCGACAAGCTGCACGGCGAGACGCTGCCCTATCAGACGGGCTACACGGTCTTCACGGTCCGCGAGCCGCACGGCGTCACCGGCCACATCGTGCCGTGGAACTACCCGATGCAGATCTTCGGCCGCAGCGTCGGCGCGGCGCTCGCGGCCGGCAATGCGTGCGTCGTCAAGCCGGCGGAGGACGCCTGTCTGTCGGTGCTGCGCGTCGCCGAACTGGCCAGCGAGGCCGGCTTGCCCGCCGGTGCGCTGAATATCGTCACGGGCTACGGCCACGAGGCGGGCGCGGCGCTCGCACGTCACCCAGGCATCGACCACATCTCGTTCACCGGTTCGCCGGAAACCGGCAAGCTCGTCACGCAGATGGCCGCGGAAAATCACGTGCCCGTCACGCTCGAACTGGGCGGCAAGTCGCCGCAGCTCGTCTTTGCCGACGCCGATCTCGACGCCGCGTTGCCAGTGCTGGTCTCGGCGATCGTGCAGAACGCCGGGCAGACCTGTTCGGCGGGCAGCCGCGTGCTGATCGAGCGTGCGATCTACGAGCCGTTGCTGGACCGCCTCGGGGCAGCCTTCCACGCGCTGCGCGTCGGCCCCGCCCATGCCGATCTCGACTGCGGTCCGCTCATCAGCGCCAGACAGCAGCAGCGGGTGTGGGACTTCCTCTCCGACGCCCAGCACGACGGCATCCCCATGGCGGCGCACGGCGAGGTGATCCCGGAAGCGCCGGAGACCGGTTTCTATCAGGCGCCCACGCTGCTGCGCGACGTGCCGCCAGGCCACCGCCTGGCGCGCGAGGAAGTGTTCGGACCGGTGCTCGCGGCGATGTCCTTCGCCGACGAAGATGAGGCCGTCGGACTGGCGAACGGCACGCCGTACGGGCTCGTCGCCGGCATCTGGACGCGCGACGGCGCGCGCCAGTTGCGCCTTGCGCGACGCGTGCGCGCAGGCCAGGTGTTCATCAACAACTACGGTGCGGGCGGCGGCGTCGAACTGCCGTTCGGCGGGGTCAAGCATTCCGGCCACGGCCGTGAAAAGGGTTTCGAGGCGCTGTACGGCTTCACGGTGCTGAAAACGGTCGCGATCCGTCACGGCTAGCGGGACCAGCAGCAGACGCAATCACTACGGACAACAACGGAGACATCATGCGGTTGACAGGTAAAACGGCCATCGTCACGGGTGGCGGCTCGGGTTTCGGCGAGGGCATTGCGAAAACCTACGCGCGCGAAGGCGCGAACGTGGTGATCAACGATCTGAACGGCGCGGCGGCCGAGCGCGTCGCCAGCGAAATTGCGCTCGCGGGCGGCAAGGCGATTGCGGTGGCGGGCGACGTCACGCGCAGCGACGACTGGAGCCGCCTGCGCGAAGCGGCGCTCGAAGACTTCGGCAGTGTGCAGATCGTCGTCAATAACGCGGGGACTACGCATCGCAACAAACCCGTGCTCGAAGTCACGGAGGCTGAGTTCGACCGCGTCTACGCGATCAACGTGAAGAGCCTCTACTGGAGCGTGCAGCAGTTCGTGCCGTACTTCCGCCAGCAAGGCGGCGGCGTGTTCATCAACATCGCGTCGACGGCGGGTGTGCGGCCCCGGCCCGGTCTCGTCTGGTACAACGGCAGCAAGGGCGCGGTGATCATCGCGAGCAAGGCGCTCGCCGCCGAGCTGGGACCGGATCGCATCCGCGTGAACTGCGTGAATCCGGTGATGGGCGAAACCGGGCTGCTGTCCGAGTTCATGGGCGTCGAAGACACGCCCGAGAACCGCCGGCGTTTTCTGGCCGGCATTCCGCTCGGCCGCTTCTCGACACCGCAGGACGTTGCCAATGCGTGTCTCTATCTGGCGTCGGACGAGGCGGAGTTCATTACCGGCGTGTGCCTGGAAGTGGACGGCGGACGCTGCGTCTAACACCGTTCGGGACGGCCCGGGTCCGCTTGCGTAGTCCTTGCGCAGCGTCGTGTACCAGGTGCGTGGTCCGGGTGCCGGGCGGGCGGCACCGCCCGTCACGAACTCAGTGTTTCTCCCCGGTATCGAACGGCCGTGCAACGCATGAAGCGCGGCTAGAATTCGACCCGGCGGCACCTGATTTCCACAAGAAAACGAGGAGACATCCACGATGGCAAGTCCTGCGAATCCGCTTCACCATCCCGGCGCGGGCGCGCCGCCCTCCACCTTCGAAGAGGCGACCTACCGGAAGGTCGCCTGGCGTCTCACGCCGCTCCTGATGCTCTGCTATGTGGTCGCGTACCTTGACCGCGTCAACGTCGGCTTCGCCAAGCTGCAGATGACCACGGACCTGAACCTGAGCGACGCGGTCTACGGTTTCGGCGCGGGCATCTTCTTCCTCGGCTATTTCATCTTCGAGATTCCCAGCAACGTCATCCTGCACAAGGTCGGCGCGCGCGTGTGGATCGCCCGCATCATGGTGTCGTGGGGCGTGATCTCCATGCTGACGATGTTCGTCACCACGCCAACCATGTTCTACGTGATGCGCTTCCTGCTCGGCCTCGCCGAAGCGGGCTTCTTTCCCGGCATCATCCTGTATCTGACCTACTGGTATCCGGCGCACCGGCGCGGCCGCATGACGACCTGGTTCATGACCGCGATTGCGTTATCGGGCGTGATCGGCGGACCGGTGTCGGGCTACATCCTGAAGAGCTTCAACGGCGTGAACGGCTGGCATGGCTGGCAATGGCTGTTCGTGCTCGAAGGCATTCCGTCGGTGGTGGTGGGCATCCTCGTGTTCATCATGCTCGACGACAGGATCGCGAAGGCCACGTGGCTCACACCTGAAGAACGGCAACTGCTCGAGCGCAACATCAGCGCCGAAGACGCCACCAAACACGACCTGCCGATCCGCACGGTACTCGCGAGCCCGCGTGTCTGGCTGATGAGCCTGATCTATTTCTCGTTCGTGATGGGACTCTACGGCGTGAGCTTCTGGTTGCCGACCATCATCAAGGCCACCGGCGTCACCGATGCGTTCATGATCGGCTTGCTGTCGGCCATTCCGTTTGCCGCTGCGGTGATGGGCATGGTGCTGGTATCGCGCAGCGCGGACCGCACGCGCGAGCGGCGCTGGCACATTGCGCTGCCTGCGGTGGCCGGCGCGCTGGGGTTGGTCCTGTCCGTCGTGTGGGCACATGACACCGTGCTGGCGATGGCGTCGCTCACGCTCGCGACGATGGGCATTCTCACCACGCTGCCGCTGTTCTGGAGCCTGCCCACCGCATTTCTCGCCGGTACCGGGGCGGCCGCGGGAATCGCGATGATCAATTCGATCGGCAATCTGGCCGGGTTTCTGAGTCCCTATGCGGTGGGCTGGCTAAAACAGGCCACCGCCGCCAACGACTCGGGCATGTATATGCTCGCCGCGTTCATGCTGCTGGGTGGGTTGCTGGCGCTGAGCGTGCCTGCGAACCTGGTGAACCGGTAGCGCGTGGCGGGTTTTGAACCTGCGCCGCCAGACGCCGACGCTCAAACCACGTTCATCGCCAGCGCGCTTTCCCGATAGTGCTGGCTCGCCTTCTCGGCGTCGCCAAGCTGCTCGTGCAAGCGTGCCAGCGCCCGATGCGAGCGGATCTTCAGCGTCTCGTTGTCCGCCAGTTTCAGCGCGGTCTCGAGGAACGACTGCGCCTTGCCCCACAGTTGCTGGTGCAGGCACAGGCGGCCAAGCGTGAACATCAGATCGGCATCTTCCGGGCGCTCCTTCTGCCACGCTTCGGCCTTCTGGATCAGCGGCAACGCGTCGCCGCCGGCCGTGTCCGGATAGCGGCGCAACAGCCGCGCGTCCCAGTTCTGCGCCAGCGCTTCTTCGACGATCTTGCGCGCATCTTGCGGGCGATTCAGCGCGACCAGCAATTCAGCCGCGAGATCGGCCAGACGCGGCGAATGCCGCTCGGTCGGCGACAGCGAGTGCCATAACGCCAGCAACGCGTCGGCGTTATGACGCCGGTCGCGCAACAGGTTTTCAGCCGCCAGCTGGCGCAGGCGCACCGCCACCGCCGGGTGAAGCGCCTCGCGCTTTTCCAGCGTCTTGACGAGCTTGAGCACCTCGCTCCAGTTCTTCAACTGCTGCTGCGCGCGCAACATGATCTGCTGGGCGTGAATGCGGCGCCCGCCTTGCGACTGCATCTCGGTCAAGGCGGCGAGTGCGCCGTCCGCGTCGCGGCCATCCGCCCGCATGTCGGCAGTCGCCATCAGGCGTGCGTCCTGCCAATCAGGCTCATCGATCTGCGAAAGCCATTCGTCGCGCCGCGCGTACTCGCGCATCCGGTGCGCCGCCGTGGCCGCCACGAGGCCCGCTGCACCCTTGTTGTCGCCATTGGCGAGTGCGTCGCGCGCGGCCTTCTCCGCGCGCGAAAAACGTCCGGCGTACAGATTGCCGATCGCCTCACGCAAGGCCGCATGCGCCTTCGCCACACGCGAACGGGCCCGGTATGCGGCCACGCGCTGCGGCATGCGCCAGATGTTGCGCACGATGCGCATCAGCGCATACAGCACAATGAACAGCACCACCAGCCCGACCACGAACAGGTTCAGCGACACGTCCACCCGATACGGCGGATAAACGAGCAGCACCTGCCCCGTATCGAAACGCCCGACCGTCGCCAGCGCGACGGCGATGACAAACAGGAATGCAAGCCACAGGAGTCCCCGGATCGCCATGATTAACCCCGGCTCCGGTATTGGTTGACGGCCTGCAGGCTCGTGTTCAGGTTCGGCACCTCAACCGCCGCCGAGCCGTCGTCGACGTCCTTCACAAGGCCGCGCACGAGTTGCGTGCGCTTCGAGGCGTTGTCGAAGTAGCGCGCGAGCGCCGCATCGGCGGCGTGCAGGTCGGACTTGAGCGTGGTCTGGTTGCGCGCGAGCAGCGCGAGACGCGCCGACAGCAGGCGCAGCTTCAGGTTCTCACGCAGGAAGTAGCCCTGATCCGGCGTGACCAGCATCGCATCGGCATTGTCGATGCGGCGTACCTGCACGAGGCTTGTCAGCTGCTCGCCGATGCCCGCGTAGAACTCACGCCACCACACTTTCCAGCGCGGCTCGCCGGTGGCGGCCGCGACCTTTGCGGTATCGGCAGGCGCATCCGCATGCGGCGTGGTGTGGGCGATCAGCGCTTCGCCCGCGAGCGGCAGCGAATCGACCTGGCCGATGGCGTTGTCGAGCTTGATCGCGAGGCCCGTCAGATCGGTTGACGGCGCGGACTTCAGCTTGTCGATGTCCTGCGCGATCGCCTTGCGCACGGCCAGCACCTGCGCGCCGTCCGAGGCGGCGAGACGCGTGTCGGCGCTTTGCAGCGCGAACAGCGCGAGCTGCGTGTTACCCGTCAGTTGCAACTGCTGGCTCGCGCTCGAGAGCATCTGTCCCACTTCAGCGAGCGTCCAGTCGTCGCGATTGCGCGCGAGGTCGGCGTATTGCTGCTGCAGCGCCTGCTGGGCCTGCTGGGCATCGGTCAGCTTGCCCTCGAGCTGCGACAACTGCGAATCGAGCTGATGCACGGTCGCCACCGCCTGATCGGTCTTCACACGCAGGTCAGCCGTTTGCGCGTCGTTGGCCTGCTGCCGTTGCGTCAACTGCTGGTCGAGGCGGATCACCTTGCGATTGAGCGCAACGCCACCCACGGCGGCGGCACAGGCGATTACCACGACGACAAACCACAGCAGCGGTCCGCTCGCGCTGCGGCGCTTTTGCGCCTCGTACGGCGTGAAGGGGGGATTGGGCGGCAACGCAGTGGTTGCGGCCGGCTGGGGTGAAGCGTTCGTGGAAGCGTTCGATTCAGTCATGCGTGAGTGAGCCGGGTTGGTCGGTACCGGTTGAACAACGGGAGGTACGGCGCGAAGCAGGGTACGGGCAATGCGCTCATCGCCCGCGCCGGACACCGTAATGCTATCAAAACCCAGTCCCCGCGCGGTCTGCGCGATGCGTGGGTGCGGCGTGACGAGGGTGGCGCGCTTCAATTGCGCGATTTCGCCAGCGTTCAGGTGTTCCTGTGCCAGCTCGTCCAGATTGCGCACGCCTTCCGAACTGGTGACGAGCCACGCGTGCGGCTCGCCCGACAGCAGCGCGTGCACGCGCTGCCACGCGCCGATCGACGGCTCGGGCACGAGCCGCCGGTAGGCCGCGACGGTTTCCACTTCAGCGCCGGCTTCGCGCAGACGATCAGCCAGCCACTCGCGGCCGCCGTCGCCACGCACGATCAGCACGCGCCTGGCTTCGAGCGAGGCGGCGCCCAGCGACGCGTCGATGGCTGCGAAGAGGGCCTCCGAGTCGAAGCGCGCGGCCTCGTCGTCCGGCGCGGCCGCCGGGCTGATCACCTGATACGCCGGTGCCTCGACGCCGTGGCGCGCCAGCGCCGCGACGCTGCCGGGCCCCACCACGCCGACCGGCAGCGCATGCGGCCAGATCGAGCCGTACTGGGCAAACGCGTAATCGACCGCATTCGGCGAGACAAACACCACCAGCGCATAGCGTTCGAGCGAGGCCAGCGCCGCGTGCAGCGGCCCGACGTCTTCAGCGGGCGCAATCTCGATCAGCGGAAAGTCGAGCGTGGCGATGCCCGCCGCCTGCAGTTGCGCGACGAGTGCAGCCGACTGCCCAGCCGGACGCGTGATCACGACCGTGTGCGCCACCTGGCCGCTGGAGTGAAGGGATGAGTTGACGCCTGCGTCAGCCGCCATCACACGTCAGTCGCCGGGCCGCTCGCCGTGCTGAGCATGCGGACGATTTCAAGTGCGCCCTGGCTCTCGAGCGCGCTGGCGACCTCGCGGCCCAGCTGAACCGCCCGCTCGACGGTCGGCGCGGGCGCCGAAGCCTGGGCGCTCAGCACCCGCTGACCGTCCGGCGTCGCGACGATGCCACGCAGATGCAGCGCGCCGTCATGCCAGGTGGCATAGGCCGCGAGCGGCACTTCGCAACTGCCGCCCAAGGCACGCGAGACCATCCGCTCGGCTTCGACAGCCGCAGCGGTGTGTTCGTGATGCAGCGGCGCGAGCCACGCGGCGAGTTCGGGGCGGCCCGCGCGAATCTCGATGCCGAGCGCGCCCTGCCCGGCGGCCGGCAAGCTGTCGTCCGGATCGAGCAGGGCGCGAATCCGCCCGGCGAGACCGAGGCGCTTCAGCCCCGCGGCCGCCAGAATGATCGCCGCATAATCGCCGCGGTCGAGCTTCGCCAGACGCGTATCCAGGTTGCCGCGCAACGGCTGCACGACGAGTTGCGGATAACGCGCGCGCAGCATGGCCTCGCGGCGCAGGCTGGAGGTGCCGACCACGCTGCCCGCAGGCAGCGCGGCAAGCGAGTCGTGGCTGTTGGAGACGAACGCATCGCGCGGGTCTTCGCGCTCCATGATCGTGGACAGCACGAAGCCCGGCGGCAGCTCCATCGGCACATCCTTGAGCGAATGCACGGCCAGATCGGCGCGGCCGTCGGCCAGCGCATTCTCCAGTTCCTTCACGAACAGGCCCTTACCGCCGACCTTCGATAGCGTGCGATCGAGAATTTGATCGCCACGTGTTGTCATCCCGAGGATTTTTACGTCACAAGATGGATATAATTTGTGCAGCGCACACTGCACGTGCTCCGCTTGCCACATCGCAAGGCGGCTTTCCCGCGAAGCGATGACCAGCGTAGCGGGCGGTGGCGCTGAAAGCGTCTCGGAATTCATTGCAAGGTCAGTGGGTGACGGGAGGTAATAACAAACAATGTTAGCACGCGCTCCAGCGTCTTCTGCTCGGTCAGGTGGCCGTGCTGGCGCGCCGCCGATGGAGGAGACAGGCCCGATGCGGGTACGCCGCAAGCCACCGCCCCACTGCTGCCCCACCGTTCACGCACGATCGTTCGCGCAACGGAAGGCGTCATGCGGGATGATGCAATGCGGCGCGTCGCGCAACACCCAGGCCTCATCCTTTCATTGCGCGCGTCCTTCAGCGTTTGTTGTCGTTCCGGCAGTTACCGCGCTGTCCGCCGGCCGGCCCAAGCCGCGCTCACGGCAGCGCAAATGGAGTGCACCGCAGTTCACGCGCGGTACATGCGCCGCGGTACATGCACAGTACATAGGTAGTAGCAGTCCATCTCTCAACAGACCCTGGCTTCCCTGAGGAAACCCATCGTGACGTCTTCCGGACCGGCGCGCCCTGCCCGCCGCAACACTGCATCGCTCAACGGTTCTGCGGGTGAGCCCGCAGTCATCCCTACCGCACCGGCCGCGCCCAGCGCCCTCGCCAAACGCGGTGCCGCCAGGTCAGCCAAGGCTGCTCAACCCGTCAAAAGCGCTAAGGCAGGCAAAGCCGCGAAATCCGGCAAGTCCACGAAGACCAAAGCCAGCACCAGCCAGTATGCCGCGAACGATGCGGCAGACCCGGTCCTGCACGCCGTGCCGAAAGAGGCCGCGGCGCCCGTGCAGAAAGGCAGCAGCCGCACGCGCGAAGACAAGGACCAGCCGCTCTTCCAGGATATCCGCTATCTGGGACGACTGCTCGGCGACGTGGTGCGCGAGCAGGAAGGCGACGCGGTATTCGAGGTGGTCGAGACGATCCGCCAGACCGCCGTGCGCTTTCGCCGCGAAGACGACAGCAGCGCCGCGCAGACGCTCGAGAAGAAACTGCGTTCGCTCAGCCCCGAGCAGACCGTGAGCGTCGTGCGGGCGTTCAGCTATTTCTCGCATCTGGCGAACATCGCGGAAGACCGTCACCGAAACCGCCGCCACCGCATCCACGCGCTGGCCGGTTCGGCCTCGCAGGCCGGCACCATCGCCTACGCGCTCGAACGCCTGATGGAGGCCAACGCGGCAGCCACGCCGGTCCTGCAGCAGTTCTTCAACGACGCGCTGATCGTGCCGGTGCTGACGGCTCACCCGACCGAAGTCCAGCGCAAGAGCATTCTGGATGCGCAGCACGATATCGCCCGGCTGCTGGCTGAGCGTGACCAGCCGCTGACCGAGCGCGAACGTGCGCATAACGAGGCGATGCTGCGTGCCCGCGTCACCTCGCTATGGCAAACGCGCATGCTGCGCGACGCGCGCCTGACCGTGGCCGACGAAATCGAGAACGCGCTCTCGTACTATCGCGCGACCTTCCTCGAAGAGATCCCCGCGCTGTATGCCGATATCGAGGTCGCGCTGGCCGAGCACGGCCTCGCCGCGCGCCTGCCGCCGTTCTTCCAGATGGGCAGCTGGATCGGCGGCGACCGCGACGGCAATCCGAACGTGACCGCCGCGACGCTGGAAGAAGCCATCACGCGCCAGGCGGCGGTGATCTTCGAGCATTACCTGGAGCAGGTGCACAAGCTCGGCGCCGAGTTGTCGGTGTCGAACATGCTGACGGGCGCGAGCGACGCGCTGAAAGCGCTCGCGGCGGCGTCGCCCGACCAGTCGCCGCAT
>DASZIR010000120.1:0-14073 GCA_035948995.1 Paraburkholderia sp.
TGTGAACAGCTCCGACGCGCGCACTCCAGTTGCCAGTAACACGCGGACCGACAGTAGGTTCTGCTTGCTCATTTTGGCATTCGTCAGGACGTTGATTTCCGCGTCCGTGAGCATCAGGCGTTTGCGAATTTCGGGTCTTTCGCCGATGACTGCTTCGAGAGACACGCCGGCACATGGACTCGCCACGATCAGTTTCTTGCCGGCCGCGTGTTTAAAGATCGCTTTGAGCACGCACCATAAGGTGAACGACTCCACCCAACCGACTTTTACGCGCTCGAGCTGGGCGACGATATCAGGCCCCTCGACATCGCGAACTGACAATGCCCCCATGCCGGCGGCTATTCGGAGAAGGTTGCGCTTATAACTACGTTGAGTGCTGTCCGCCAAGCCGGGCAGTATCTTTTCTTCGTAGTCGCCGATGAGTTGGCGTACTGTCCAGTCCTTGATGGACTTCTGCTTTCGAACGATCGCGGCAGGGTTGCGGCCCTGTTGCACTTCGACGCGCTTCGCGCTAGCGAGGTCGCGCGCGGCCTTCAAGGATAGATCGGGGTAACGCCCGAGTGTGAGTTCGTGGCGCCGGCCGCCGTGGCTGAAGCGTAGTGTCCACGCGGCCAAGCCGGCCGCCGAAAGCGTGAAGGTGAGGCCGTCGCCGTCGGACTTGGCGACTGGAGTGCCCGCGCGGATCCACCGGCGGAGCTGTATGTCTTCAAGGATCTTTGATTCTCTGCGTGCCATCACCGCCCCTCGCTCTAGCTACCAGTCTAGCTACCAATTTTACATGAGCTTGGGTGACCCCGGGTGACCCCGAATGATTTATCTTTTTCTTTTATTCCTTGCTAGATAAGGCTATCGTGACTGTTAGTGATCCCGGATGATCTCGCGTGAACCCTACATCAGCACAATATCGTACTGCTCCTGACTCAAGTTCGACTCCACCTGCAACGACACCGGCTTGCCGATAAAGTCGATCAGCATGGCCAGATGCTGCGACTCTTCCTCGAGGAACAGATCGATCACCTGCTGCGAAGCCACCACGCGGAACTCGCGCGGATTGAACTGGCGCGACTCGCGCAGGATCTCGCGCAGCACGTCGTAGCACACCGTGCGTGCCGTCTTCACCTGCCCCTTGCCCTGGCACACCGGGCAAGGCTCGCAGAGCACATGCGCGAGCGATTCGCGGGTGCGCTTGCGGGTCATCTCGACCAGCCCAAGCTGCGAAAATCCGTTGACCGTCACGCGCGTGCGATCGCGCGACAGTGCCTTCTTCAACTCGCCGAGCACCTGGTCGCGATGCTCGGTGTTCTCCATGTCGATGAAGTCGATGATGATCACGCCGCCCAGGTTGCGCAGCCGGAGTTGCCGCGCGATCGTATGCGCGGCTTCGAGGTTGGTCTTGAAGATCGTATCGTCGAAGTTGCGCGCGCCGACATAGCCGCCGGTGTTCACGTCGATCGTCGTCATCGCTTCGGTCTGGTCGATCACGAGATAGCCACCCGACTTCAGATCGACCCGCCGCGACAACGCTCGCTGAATCTCGGTCTCGATGTTGTACAGATCGAAGAGCGGCCGCTCGCCGGTGTAGTGATGCAGTTTCGACGACACCGTCGGCGTGAATTCCGCCGCGAAATCGGACAGCATCTGGAAGGTCTCGCGTGAATCGACCTGGATGCGCGAGGTTTCGTCATTGACGAAATCGCGCAGCACGCGTTGGGCGAGATTCAGATCCTGGTACAGCAGACTCGTCGGCGGCATCCGTTGCGCCTGCGAAATGATCGTTGCCCACGTCTTGCGCAGGTAGGCGACGTCGGCGGCCAACTCCTCGCTGGTCGCGTCCTCGGCGATGGTGCGCACGATGTAGCCGCCCTTCTCGTCAGCGGGCAATACGGCGGTCAACCGCGCGCGTACCGCTTCGCGCTCAGCTTCGCTTTCGATCTTTTGCGAAATGCCGATATGGGGTTCCTGCGGCAGATACACCAGCGTGCGGCCCGCGATGCTCACCTGGGTCGACAGCCGCGCCCCCTTGGTGCCAATCGGGTCCTTGACCACCTGCACCGTCAGCGTCTGGCCTTCGAAGACGATCTTTTCGATCGGCTGATGCGGCACCTGTTGCTGCGGTTCACCGGCAAGGCGTGGATGCCAGATATCGGCGACGTGCAGGAACGCGGCGCGCTCGAGACCGATATCGATAAAGGCGGATTGCATACCCGGCAACACACGGACCACCTTGCCGAGATAGACGTTACCGACGCGCCCGCGCGAAAGCGTGCGTTCAACGTGAAGTTCCTGGACGGCGCCCTGCTGGACGAGCGCGACGCGCGTTTCCTGCGGCGTAACATTGATCAGGATTTCTTCATTCATGGTGTTGTTCTAGAAGTCGATGCGCGCCGCACGCAGGAGTGCAGCGGTTTCAAAAAGAGGCAAACCCATGATACCTGAATAGGACCCTTCGATACGCTCGATAAACTCCGCCGCACGCCCTTGCACGCCGTAGGCTCCCGCCTTGCCGAATGGCTCGCCGCTTGCAACATAGCGTCGCAGCGCATCGGCTTGCACTGCAGCAAAGCGCACCCGCGAGACGGACAGAGCCGCCGGCAGCGGCGCGCCGTTAGCATCGACCACGGCGAGCGCCGTCAGCACCTCGTGCTCGCGTCCGGCGAGGCGCGTGAGCATGGCCACCGCACCGTCGGCATCGGCGGGCTTGCCGAGGATGGCGTCATCGATCGTGACCGTTGTATCCGCAACCAGAATCGGCGCGTTCACGTGCACACCGGCGACAAGCCGTGCGCGTGCCGCTTCGGCCTTGGCCTGGCAGACCCGCACCACATAGTCGTGCGCGCGTTCGCCGGGCAACTCGGTTTCGAGCGCTTCGGCATCTTCGTCAGGGCGCGGCAGCAGCAGCTCATAGCGCACGCCGAGCTGTTGCAGCAGTTCCTGGCGGCGCGGGCTCTGGGAGGCGAGATAGACGAACGGGTGCAGTGCAGCATTCGGCGAGGGCATGAACAGGTCTCGTTTGAAGCGAATTACATGAGGGATGTGCGTAAGTGACGCGACTAGATGGCGCGCGTGAAAGCCGCACATCAAGCGCATATTCTGGATGCGCGCACGACCGTAACGCGCAAGCGCCCCGGGTGCCTTAGGTGCATCAAGCGCAACACGGATCGCGCGCGCTCACGCGCCAAGCGCGCCTATGCGCGATGATAGGGGTGATTTTGCGTGATGGTCCACGCGCGGTAAAGCTGTTCGGCGAGCAGCACGCGGACCATGGCGTGCGGCAGCGTCAGGCTGGAGACGCGCAGCAGCATGTCGGCGCGCGCCTTGAGGTCGGGATCGAGCCCGTCGGCACCGCCGATCAGGAACGCCACGTCGCGCCCGTCCTGTTGCCAGCCGGGCAGGGCGGCGGCGAGTTGCATGGTGGTCCAGTCCTTGCCGCGTTCGTCGAGCGCGACGATGCGCGCGTTCTTCGGCAGCGCGGCTTCGATCTTCTGCCGCTCTGCCGCCATCACGCTCTCGGCTGGCCGCCCCGACGAACGCTGCTCGGGCTTGATCTCGCGCAGCTCGATACGCAGCTCGGGCGGCATGCGTTTGGCGTATTCGTCGAAGCCGGTGGCGATCCAGTCCGGCATCTTGTGGCCGACGGCGAGGATATGCAGTTTCATCACGGATGTAATCGCGGATGTAATCGCGGACGGCAAGTCAACGTTGCATACGGCAAAACCATTGCCCGCTTAACGGCGGCGCGCCGGCGTCTTGCGTGCCGGCTTGGCGGCCGGTTCCTCGTCCTCCTCTTCGTCGTCGAGCGGCTCGCTCGCGCGGGCGCCGCCAAACGGGCTCGAGCTCGTCAGCTTCACGCGCACCGGCTTGTCGCCCCAGATTTCTTCGAGGTTGTAGTACTGGCGCAGCGCCGGTTGCAGGATGTGCACGACCGCGTCGCCGCAGTCGACCAGTACCCATTCGCCGACGTCCTCGCCTTCAGTGCTGATGATCTCGCCGCCGTTCTCCTTGACCTTCTCGCGCACGCTGGAAGCGAGCGCCTTGGTCTGACGGTTCGAGGTGCCGGAGGCGACGATCACGCGGTCGAACAGTCCGGTCAGGTGGCTGGTGTTGAACACCTTGATGTCTTGCGCTTTCACGTCTTCGAGGGCGTCGACGATCGCGCGTTGCAGTTTGCGAATATCCATAGGGTTACCGGTGGTACAGATGATGTTGAAGAATATAGTCCCACACCGCAGTGGGGACATGGCTCGCGGCCTCGTTCTGTTGCTGGCCGCCGGCATGCTGGGCAAGACGTTCGCGCAGCTGCGCGCGGATATCGGTAGCCGAAACGTCGAAAGCCAGCGTGGTATCGATCAGCAGATGACCACAGGGTGTTGCTTGCAGCACGTTCGCACCTGCCTTGCGTGCCGCGATTTCCGTGGCGACGGCCGGCGGAATCGAGGCGAGCTCGAAGCCGGGGCGGGTCGCCGCGCAGATATGCGCGAACTCGAACAAACGGCGCCATTCGCGCCACGTGTCAAGATGCACGAGCTGGTCGGCGCCGATCAGCAGCGACAAGGACACCTGCGGGCCTTCGCGTTCGCGCCAGCGCTGCAGCGTCTCGACCGTGTAGGTGGGGCCGTCACGCTCGATCTCGTCGGTGGCGACGCTCACCCTGACGCCGGGCAGCTCCAGCGAGCGGGCTGCGGCGCGCGTCATCTCGAGACGGTCGGCCGCCGGCGATACGTCGGGCTTTTGCCATGGCTGGCCGGCTGGCAGCAGCACCAGTTCGGTCAGTTGCAGCACGTCGGCAAACCTGCGCCCGAGCGCGAGATGGCCGTGATGGATCGGATCGAAGGTACCGCCCAGCATACCGATCCGGCGGGGCAGGGCAACGGGGTGAGCGTTCGGCTTCAGGTGAAAATCCTTTGTCGCGACGGAGCGTGCGGGGTGACGGGCGGTAACGCCGTCAGACCCACTCGCGCGGCACGAGAAAATCGCTGTAAAGGCGCGCCTCGGGCGTGCCGGGCTGCGGTTGCCAGTTGTAGCGCCAGTTCACCACAGGCGGCATAGACATCAGGATCGACTCGGTGCGTCCGCCGCTTTGCAGCCCAAATAGTGTGCCACGGTCGAAGACCAGGTTGAACTCGACGTAACGGCCGCGCCGGTACGCCTGGAAATCGCGTTCGGCCTCACCGTACGGCAGGTTGCGGCGCTTTTCGATGATCGGCAGGTACGCTTTCAGGAACGCATCGCCGACGCTTTTGAGCATCTCGAACGATTGCTCGAAGCCGGGCTCCGAGAAATCGTCGAAGAAAATCCCGCCGATACCGCGCGTTTCGTTGCGGTGCTTGAGGAAGAAATACTCGTCGCACCAGCGCTTGAAGCGCGGATACAGGTCGGCGCCGTACGGTTGCAGGGCGTCGCGGCAGACGCGGTGGAAATGCTGCGCGTCTTCCTCGAAGCCGTAATAGGGCGTCAGATCCATGCCGCCGCCGAACCAGAACACCGGCGTTTCGCCGGCCTTGGTGGCGATCAGGAGCCGCACGTTCATGTGCACCGTCGGGCAGTACGGATTGTGCGGATGCAGCACGAGCGACACGCCCATCGCCTCGAAGCCGCGTCCGGCGAGCTGCGGCCGTGCCGCGCTTGCCGAACCCGGCAGCGCGTCGCCGGCGACGTCGGAAAAGCCGATGCCGGCGCGCTCGAAGAACTGGCCGCCTTCCAGAATCCGCGTGCAGCCGCCGCCGCGCAGCTTCTCGCCGGGTGCGCGTTGCCACGCGTCGGTGGCGAAGCTCGTGCCGTCGAACGCGCCGAGCGTGTCGGCGATGTGGGTCTGCAGGCCTTGCAGCCAGCTGCGGACAGCCTGTACGTCGTAGTTCGAATCCGTCATGAATGCAGGTGCTGAGGGGCGGCGCGCTGGTCGTGCCGCGGGTTCATCGGTGCGAAGAGGCGGCCGGGCGCCCTGGCGAACGCCCGGCGGTGCGGCCATCCGCGGCGCGTGGCGCCGCATTGGACCTTGGCGCCGCGGGAGTGCCGCAGGTTGCCACTGGGGTGCTCATTCACTGCAGGAAACCCGAAGTGTAGCGCCGATGGCGCCGCGCACCCCTGCGGGTATGTGCGGGGTTGGGTCGGCCAGGCCCGGGTATGGGCTCAGCTGTGTTTGCGGTTCAGCGCCCGATAGCCAATGTCGTGACGATATTGCATGCCGTCGAACGAGATCTGGTTGATGGTCTCGTAGGCGACCGATTGCGCGCTGCGCACCGAATCCGCCAGCCCGACCACGCACAGCACGCGGCCGCCCGAGGTGGTCAGCTTGCCGTCGGCGAGCGTAGTGCCGGCATGGAACGTCACCGAATCGTCGGTCTCGGCCGGAATATCGCTGATCCGGTCACCCCTGCGCGGGCTGTCCGGATAGTTATGCGCGGCCAGCACCACGCCGAGCGCGGTGCGGCGGTCCCATTCCAGTTCCACCGTATCGAGCGTGCCGGCGATCGCCTGCTCCACTACCTTCGAGTAATCGCCCTTCAGACGTGCCATGATCGGCTGCGTTTCGGGGTCGCCCATCCGGCAGTTGAACTCGAGCGTCTTCGGGTTGCCGTGCGCGTCGATCATCAGGCCCGCATACAGGAAACCGGTGTAGCGGATGCCTTCCTTGTCCATGCCCTGCACGGTCGGCAGGATGATTTCGCGCATCACGCGGGCATGCAGTTGCGGTGTGACGATCGGCGCGGGCGAGTAGGCACCCATGCCGCCTGTGTTCGGACCCTGATCGCCGTCCATCAGACGCTTGTGATCCTGGCTCGAGGCGAGCGGCAGCACGTGCTTGCCGTCCACCATCACGATGAAGCTCGCTTCTTCGCCGGCGAGGAATTCCTCGATCACGACACGCGCACCGGCATCGCCGAGCTTGTTGTCCGAGAGCATCATGTCGACCGCGGCATGCGCTTCTTCGAGCGTCTGCGCGACCACCACGCCCTTGCCGGCGGCGAGGCCGTCGGCCTTGATCACGATCGGCGCACCCTTCGCGTCGAGGTACGCGTGGGCGGCGGCGACGTCGGCGAAGGTTTCGTATGCGGCGGTCGGGATCGCGTGACGCTTCATGAACGCCTTCGCGAAGTCTTTCGAGCTTTCGAGCTGCGCCGCTTCCTTCGTGGGTCCAAAAATCTTCAGACCACGCGAGCGGAACAGATTGACGATACCCGCGGCGAGCGGCGCTTCCGGCCCGACCAGCGTAAAGGCGATCTGTTCTTTCTCGACGAAATCGGCGAGCGCAGCCGGCTCGGTGATATCGACGTTGCGCAGACGCTCGTCCTGGGCGGTGCCGCCGTTGCCTGGCGCCACGTAGACGAGCTGGACCCGCGGCGATTGCGCGAGCTTCCATGCGAGCGCGTGTTCGCGACCGCCGGAACCGACGACGAGTAACTTCATGTGATTCCCCGAAGACTTAAAAACCATGAACGGCTGACGCAGTGGCGTCAGCCGTGAATATCCGCAAGCTTCGCACACGGCGAACGCTTAGCCTGTGACACAGGCAACACAATGGCAATCAAACGCGCGAGGCGTGCACTCAAGCCACAAAAGCCGCCAGCAAGAGCGTGTGCAAAACACCTGCAATTCGCAGCGAAGCGCGCGCGGGCGCCGCCAGGGGCGCGCCCGCGCAGGCGTTCATTCGTCGGCGATTGCCGCGTTTGTATAGACTTCCTGCACGTCGTCCAGATTTTCGAGCGCGTCGAGCAGCTTTTGCATCTTCACCGCGTCCTCGCCGGTGAACTCCACTTCCGTCTGAGGTTTCATCGTCACCTCGGCCAGCTCCGCCTTGAAGCCGGCGGCTTCGAGCGCGGATTTCACCTTCGGGAAATCGTTCGGCGGGCACAGCACTTCGATACTGCCGTCCTCGTTCGTCACCACGTCGTCGGCGCCGGCCTCGAGTGCGGCTTCCATCAGCTTGTCTTCGGGCGTGCCCGGCGCGAACAGGAACTGGCCGACGTGATCGAACATGAACGACACCGAGCCGTCCGTGCCCATGTTGCCGCCGTTCTTCGAGAACGCGTGACGCACTTCCGCGACGGTGCGGGTGCGGTTGTCGGTCATCGTGTCGACGATGACGGCCGCGCCGCCGATGCCGTAGCCTTCGTAGCGGATTTCTTCGTAGCTTGCGCCGTCGACGCCGCCCACGCCACGCTGGATGGCGCGGTTGACGTTGTCCTTCGGCATGTTGGCGTCATACGCCTTTTCGACGGCGAGCCGCAGACGCGGGTTCGAGTCGATGTCGCCCCCGCCCATGCGGGCAGCGACCTGAATTTCCTTGATGAGCCGCGTCCAGACCTTGCCGCGCTTGGCGTCGGCCGCTGCTTTCTTATGCTTGATGTTGGCCCATTTCGAATGACCCGCCATACCTTTCTCCATCGCGCGCGCCAGCGGGGCGCACGCATTGTGCAATTGTCGTTGCGATGTCGGGCGCTTGCGAAGGCGCGCCGCGATGTCAGACCGCGATGTCAGACCGCGATGTCATGCCGTTTTCACCTTGAACTTGAAACGCCCGGCAACCGGGACCGGACCCGTCTGGGCTGAACCCCGACGGTGCCCCGTAGACCGGCGGCCGCATGCCACGCGGATGGGGCGGGGCAGCGCGGGCCGGGAGCGCGATGGCGAAAAAGCGCCGCGCCGGCCTGCGCGGGACCCGTAAAGGCGCGATGCGCCGGGCATTTGTGCAAGTTGAGCCGCTCGACGAGCGGATGCGAATTTTATCATGCCGCGGGGGTGCGGCAGTGGGGTAGCGGTGGGAAAGACGACGTCTGCCAGGGAGGCGGCACCGTTTTCCCGCGCCGCCCATCGGCCAGTCTCAGTTCTTCGTCCCGAACAACCGGTCGCCGGCGTCGCCCAGACCCGGCACGATATACGCATGCTCGTTCAGATGCGAATCGAGCGATGCCACGTACAGTTTCACGTCCGGATGCGCGTCCTGGAACACCTGAACGCCTTCCGGCGCCGCTACCAGCGCGAGGAACATGATGCGTTCGCCGGGCACGCCGCGGCGCTTCAACACGCCCACCGCATGCACTGCCGAGTAGCCGGTCGCCACCATCGGATCGCACAGGATGAAGACCCGATCCTCCAGATCCGGCAGCCGCACCAGGTATTCGACTGGCCGGTGGTCGTCGGCACGGTACACGCCGATATGGCCGACGCGCGCCGACGGAATCAGCTCCAGCAAGCCGTCCGACATGCCGACGCCGGCCCGCAGCACCGGCACGATCGCCAGTTTCTTGCCGGCGATCACCGGCGCGTCGATCTCGACCAGTGGTGTGGTGACGCGGCGCGTGGTCATGGGCAGGTTGCGGGTGATCTCATACCCCATCAGCAGCGTGATCTCGCGCAGCAGTTCGCGGAACGTGCGCGTCGAGGTGTCCCGGTCGCGCATATGCGACAGCTTGTGCTGGATCAGCGGGTGATCGAGGATGAAAAGATTGGGGAAACGGCTGTCCTGTGTCATGGCGAGGGCGCTAGCGGCGGCAAGAGGAATCGGTCGGCGGCCCGGAACGGCCGGTAGAACCGGCAGGCGGGCGCGCCACGGCTGCAAGTTTACCGAAAGTGCCGCCCGAAGATACCGGAGATTGCAGCAGGCGACGCGCCAGTCGGGCACTGATTCTTCTAGAATCGGGGAAACTGCCCGCGCGGGCCCAAATCGGCGTGCGCAGGGCAGGGCCATTTAATGCATGAGCGGCACCCACGCCAGGCGAACGGGCGGTAGCGACGTTCACGATCCCGCGGGCGCTGCCATCGCCATCACTGGAAGAGGACAAGCACATGGACATGGGAATCGCAGGACGCACCGCGCTGGTCTGCGCGGCGAGCAAAGGCTTGGGTCTCGGGTGCGCGGAGGCGCTCGCCGCCGAGGGCGTGAACCTGGTGATCGTCGCCCGGACGGCCGAGACGCTCGAAACGGCCGCTGCCGCTATCCGCGCGCAAAGCGGTGTCGAGGTCAAGGCCGTCGCCTGCGACATCACCACGCCGGAAGGCCGGGCCGCCGCGCTCGCCGCCTGCCCGCAGCCGGACATCCTCGTCAACAACGCGGGCGGGCCGCCGCCGGGCGACTTCCGCAAGTTCACCCACGACGACTGGATCCGTGCGCTCGAAGCCAACATGCTGACGCCGATCGAACTGATTCGCGCCACCATCGACAGCATGAGCGCACGCGGCTTCGGCCGCATCGTCAACATCACGAGTTCGTCGGTGAAGGCGCCGATCGACGTGCTGGGCCTCTCGAACGGCGCTCGCTCCGGGCTGACCGGTTTTGTAGCCGGTGTGGCCCGCAAGGTGGCGCGCGACGGCGTGACGATCAACAACCTGCTGCCCGGCTTGTTCGATACGGACCGCATCGCCACGACCTTTGACGCCCAGGCCAAGGCGCAGAACATCTCCGTCGAAGAAGCGCGCAAGCTGCGCATGGCGACGATCCCGGCGGCCCGCTTCGGCAATCGCGACGAGTTCGGCCGAGCGTGCGCGTTCCTGTGCAGCGTGCATGCGGGCTACATCACCGGCCAGAACTGGCTGCTCGACGGCGGCGCCTATCCGGGTACGTTCTGAGCGGCCGTTGTACGCAGGCGCTGTTCAGGCAGGCGCCGTCTGGGCGCGCAAGTTCTGAGGGTGCACGTTCTGGGCAGGCACGTTCCAGGCAAGCACCTTCCGGGCGGTATCGTTCCAAAAGGCCAAGGGCCGGGCGGCACCCTACGTGCCATCCGGCCGCGGCAGCCCTCAAACAACCACAACAATAACCACAACGAATCTGGAGTCTTACGTCATGACCACCCGCATCGCGCTGATCGCGCACGACCATAAAAAGGACGACATCGTCAAGCTCGCCGGCGAATACGTCGACACGCTCAGGCGCTGCGACATCGTCGCGACCGGTACGACCGGTACGCGGATCGCGGACGCGTATGGGCTGAGCGTCGAGAAGATGTTGTCGGGCCCGCATGGCGGCGACTTGCAGATCGGCGCGCAACTCGCGGAGGGCCACGTCGACATGGTGATCTTCCTGCGCGATCCGATGACGCCGCAGCCGCACGAACCGGATATCAACGCGCTGGTACGCGCGTGCGACGTCCACAACGTGCCGTGTGCCACCAACATTTCCACCGCGCGGATGATTCTCGACGTGCTGACCTTGCGGCTTGGCCAGAAGGTCTGACTGAGGGTCTGACTGAGGGTCTGACTGGGAAGGCCAGGACTCAGCAGGCCCGCTTGGGCAGGTCCGACCCGGCGGGTCGGACTTGGCCCCTCCGGCCAGGGCATCCATTCAATCAAACTAGACAACTACCAACCGGGAGACATGATGGTCAAGGCAATCCGTTTCGATAGGACAGGCGGCCCCGAGGTGATGAAGTGGGTCGACGTCGAGGTGGGCGAGCCGGGCAACGGCGAGATCCGCATCAGGCATCATGCGGTGGGCCTCAATTACATCGACGTGTATTTCCGCAACGGCCTGTATCCGTTGCCGCTGCCCGGCGGGCTCGGCATGGAGGCCGCCGGCGAGGTTACCGCCGTGGGTGCCGGGGTAACGGGTCTGAAGCCCGGCGAGCGCGTCGTGTATGTCGCGCGTCCGCCTGGCGCCTACACGCAGGAGCGGGTGTTGCCGGCGGCGCAGGTCGTCAAGCTGCCGGATGCGCTCGGCTACGAACAGGCCGCTTCGGTGATGCTGCAGGGCCTGACCGCGCAGTATCTGTTACGCCGGACCTACCCCGTACAGGCGGGCGACACGATCCTGATCCACGCCGCGGCAGGCGGTGTCGGCTTGCTCGCGTGTCAATGGGCGAAAGCATTGGGCGCGACGGTGATCGGCACGGTCGGCTCGGACGAAAAGGCGGAAATCGCCAGGGCGCACGGCTGCGACCACGCCATCGTCTACACGCGCGAGAACTTCACGAAGCGTGTGCGCGAGATCACTCACGGTGCGGGCGTGCCGGTGGTGTACGACTCGATCGGCAAAGACACGTTTACCGCTTCGCTCGACTGCCTCGCGCCGCTAGGCATGTTCGTGAGCTTCGGTAATGCTTCGGGGCCGCTGCCGCCGATCGATGCGTCCGAATTCGCCGGACGGGGCTCGCTCTTCTTTACGCGGCCCGCGCTGTTTACCTACATCGCCAGGCGCGGCGACTATGAAGCAATGTCGGCGGAGCTGTTCGACATGCTGATTTCGGGCAGGCTCAAGACCAGCATCAACCAGCGCTACCCGCTGTCCGAGGTGGCAAGGGCCCACGCTGACCTCGAAGGCCGCCGTACCACCGGCTCGACGATTCTGCTGCCATAACCGGGGTAACCGGGGTAACCGGGGTAACCGGAACCGAAGCGGGCGGCACACCGACTGCGCACCGGCGGCAGGCAGGTGTTATACGGCACGCGGCCAGCGCTCCGGCGAGATGGCTGCCGCCGGGCTGCCGCCGTCAAGGCGCTATAACGGCGCCATAAAGCGCCATAAAAATTCCGCGCTGCAGCAGAAGCCGCGCGGCCCCCTTCAAAACCCGCAAAGCCAGTCCCCGCTGGCCTCAGACCGTTCCGCCCCTGCCGGAATGGCCTTTTTTGTTTACGCGTTTTTTATACCGCCCCTGCCATCTTTGACCAGCCCTTTACGCAGTTCGGCATAACGTTCTACCCATCCAAAGTCCGCGAATGGAGAACACAAAATGGATGTGCTGTATGTCGGGGGGATGGTGCTATTTGCAGCGCTGACCTTTGCTTTGATTGCTGGCTGCGAGAAGTTGATGCAGTTCCGGCGTGGCCAGGGAGCACGCTCATGACCTGGATTCTGTGGCTATCAGGCGCGGCTACCGCGCTGCTGTTCGGTTACCTCGTCTATGCGCTGCTGCGCGCGGAGGACATTGAATGAACTCCAACAATGTCCTGCAAACGGTCATTTATCTGGTCGTGCTGCTCGCGGGCGCTGTGCCCGTTGCCCGCTATCTGACCGGCGTGATGGATGGCACCTCTCGCGTAGTCCGCTTCGGCGGCCCGCTCGAGCGCTTGCTGTACCGTATCGCCGGGGTCGACTCGTCGGCCGAGATGGGCTGGAAGCACTACGCCATCGCCACGGTCGCGTTCAACGTGCTCGGCGTACTGGTCCTGTACCTCCTGTTGCGTGTTCAAGGCTGGCTGCCGGGCAACCCGCAGCAGTTCGGTGCGATGTCGGTCGACAGTGCCTTCAATACGGCTGTCAGCTTCGTCACCAACACGAACTGGCAGGATTACACGCCTGAGCAGACCGCCGGCTATCTGACGCAGATGCTCGGCCTGACGGTGCAGAACTTCCTGTCCGCTGCCACCGGCATCGTCGTAGTCGTTGCGCTGATCCGCGGCTTCGCACGTCATACGATGCAAACCATCGGCAACTTCTGGGTCGACCTGACCCGTGTGACGCTGTACGTGTTGCTGCCGATGGCTGCGATCGTCGCTGTCTTGCTGATGAGCCAGGGCGTGATCCAGAACTTCAAGGCATATCAGGACGTGCCGACGCTGCAGACCACCACGTATGCCGCACCGAAGCTCGATGCGCAAGGCAACCCGGTGAAGGATGCGAAGGGTAACGCGGTGACGGTCGACACCAAGGTGACGACGCAGACCATCGCAATGGGCCCGGTGGCGACGCAGGAAGCGATCAAGATGCTCGGCACCAACGGTGGCGGTTTCTTCAACGCGAACTCGGCTCACCCGTATGAAAACCCGACGCCGTTCAGCAACTTCCTGCAGATCTTCGCGATGCTGATCATCCCGGCGGCACTGTGTCTGGTGTTCGGCCGGATGGTCGCGGACCGCAAGCAGGGTATTGCCGTACTTGCCGTGATGACGATTGCATTCGCCGCTTGCGTGGTGGGTGAAATCAGCGCAGAGCAGGCCGGCAACCCGACCTTGACCTCGCTGAACGTCGACCAGTCCGCCAATGCGTTGCAGTCGGGCGGCAACATGGAAGGCAAGGAAACGCGCTTCGGTATCGCGCAGTCGGGCATCTTCACGATCGCCACGACGGCGGCATCGTGCGGTGCAGTCGACAACACGCACGACTCGCTGACCCCGCTCGGCGGCCTCTACCCGATGCTGCTGATC